>JBDHQG010000052.1:0-12671 GCA_039806925.1 Limisphaerales bacterium | reverse complement strand
ACCTTTTCCAAGGCCTACTCGCTCTGCTTCCAGCGGGTCGGGTACTTCGTGGGGCATCCCGAATTGATCGGCGCCCTGCACCGGATCCGCGACAGCTACAACGTCAATGGCCTCGGCCAGATCGCCGCCGTCGCGACGCTCGATGATCTTCCGTACTACCGGGCGAACTTCCGCCGCATCAAGGCGACGCGCGCCCGCCTGGCCAGTTCTCTGGAGCAGCTCGGCTTCTCCGTGCTGCCGAGCCAGACGAACTTCATCCTCGCCCGCCCGCCGAAGTTCGCCGCGAAAGAATGGCTGGAGAAACTGCGCGCGCGGAAAATTCTCGTGCGTTGGTTCTCCTATCCCGAGGTGAAGGACTACCTCCGCATCACCATCGGCACCGAAGCCGAAACCGACGCGCTTCTACGCACGGCAAAAAAAATCCTCGCCTGATTTCTCAGGCGAGGATGCGAATCGCAAATCAGTCCCTTACTTCTTGGCGAAAGGCTTCAACGCCGACTTCTGCACGGGAATCTTTTTGAACTTCTGCGTGAGCTGCGTCAGGGAGTCTTCCACCGCCAACCGCTCGAGGCTCGATGCGCCGACGAAGCCGACGCAGTCCGTGTGCTTGTTGATGTAAGCCGCGTCTTCCGGCGTGGCGATCGGACCGCCGTGGGACAGGAAGATGATGTCTTTCCGCACCTTCTTCGCGCCATCGATGATCGCCTGCGTCCGCTTCACGGCGTCGTCCATCGTGCAGACCGCGCCTGTCACGCCGATGCTGCCGCCGACGGTTGTGCCGACGTGCGCGATGATCGCATCCGCGCCAGCCTGGGCCATCGCCTTCGCTTCTTCAGCCGTGGCAACATAAACGATGGTGAACAGGTCCATCTTGCGCGCGATGGCGACCATCTCGAACTCCTGCTTCACGCTCATGCCCGTTTCTTCGAGCACGCCACGGAAGTGACCGTCCACGATGCAGTGGGTCGGGAAATTGTTCACACCGCTGAAGCCCATGTCCTTCACCTGAAGCAGCCAGTGCCACATGCGCCGGCGCGGGTCGGTGGCATGCACGCCGCAGATCACGGGAATCTCCTCCACGACCGGCAACACCTCATGCTCGCCGATTTCCATCGCGATGGCATTCGCATCGCCGTAGGCCATCAGGCCGCACGTCGAGCCGCGTCCCGCCATGCGGAAGCGACCGGAGTTGTAGATGATGATGATGTCCGCGCCGCCCTTTTCGATGAACTTGGCGCTGATGCCGGTGCCCGCGCCGGCCGCGATGATCGGCTGCCCTTTCTTCAACTGCGCGCGGAGACGGTCGACAACTTCTTTGCGGGTGTAGGGGTTTCCTTTTCCGGTCCAGGGATTCGGCATGGTGACAAATTGTTTTGGTTTGGTTCGGCATCAAGACGTTCTTGAATCGCGCGGATTCTGGGCCAGCGCAGGCCCGGAAATCAACTGTCGAAACAACCGGATTGATTCATCTCCGCGCTTGGTTCTTAACCGCACCTCGGTTACCGTCGATTGTTTCCTGAACTCACGATCTTGAGTCACCGGCTCACGATCCATCGCTGTAACTGTCATGAAGTATCGTCGTACCTCCGCCTCTGCGCTCGCAGGTTTTCTCTCCATCCTTTGCGCCTTGTTCAGCGTCGCCCAGCCGCTGCGCGCCGTGGACGACGTCGTCATCTCCGAGTTCGCCGCCAGCAACTCGAATGGCCTGCGCGATGAAGATGGCGCCTACTCGGACTGGATCGAAGTCTTCAACGCCGGCACCAACGCGGTGAACCTCGCCGGCTGGGGGCTCAGCGACAGCTCCGGCGACCGCTTCAAGTGGCAGTTCCCCAGCACCAATCTCTCCGCCGGCAGCTTCCTCGCCGTGTTCGCGTCGGGCAAAGATCGCCGCGTGCCCGGCGCGCCGCTGCACGCGAACTTCCAGCTCAGCGCGAGCGGTGAGTTCCTCGCGCTCACGCGTCCGGACGGCACGACCACGACGGAGTTTGACCCCTTCCCGGAACAGTTCGCGAACATCAGTTACGGTGTCGGTCAAAATCTCCAGGTCACGCTGCTGGTCTCGAACGCATCACCAGCGCGGGTCTTCCTGCCCACGGCGGACATCGGCCTCAGCTGGATCTCGAACAACTTCTCCGACGCAGCCTGGATCGCCGCGACGAACGGCGTCGGCTACCAGAGCTACATCTCCGGCTTCGCCGTGCGCAACATCCGTGCGAACATCGGCGTGTGCGACCTGGCGACCGCGGAATCCGTCCTGGCCAATCCATCGCAACAGGCTGCCGTCTTCACCGCCAGCCCGGCGACGGTCAATTATGAAAACACCGGCGGCGGCGCGAACTTCCCCGGCGATCTCACCTTTCCCGGCTTCACCCTCGGCGTGGACATGGACAACTTCGTCACCGAAGCCACCGGCATCATCACGATTCCCACTTCGGGCAGCTGGACATTCGGCGTGAACAGCGATGACGGCTTCACCTGTTCGATCGGCGTGAACACGTTCTCGTATCCGTCACCACGCGGACCCGGCGACACGCTGGCCACTTACAATCTCGCCGCCGGTGATTATCCCGTGCGCCTCGTTTTCTACGAATGCGGCGGCGGCTCGGAGCTGGAGTTCTTCGCGGCGTCCGGCGTTCATAGCGGGTTCAATGCGAACTTCCGTCTCGTCGGCAACACCGCCGCCGGCGGGCTCGCGGTGAAATCGCTTCCCGGCAACAGCGCCAGCGGAAACCTCCGTCCGCTCATCGCCACCGACGTGCAGACCAACATGCTCAACAAGACGCGCTCGGCCTACATTCGCCTGCCCTTCAACGTGCCCAATCCCGCCGCGTTCAGCGCGCTCCGCTTGAAGATGAAATACGATGACGGCTTCGTCGCCTATTTGAACGGTGTCGAAGTCGCGCGCCGGAACGTGCCGGCTTCCGTCGCCTGGAATTCCTCCGCCAGTTCGAATCGCTCGAACGATCTCGCGCTCGCCTTCGAGGACATCGACCTGCCCGGCGCGGCGAGTCTGCTCATCACCGGCGACAACGTCCTCGCCATCCACGGCCTGAACGACACCACGACGAGCACGGAGTTCCTGCAACTCGCGGAGCTCGGTGAGTATCGCGTCACCGGCCTGACGAATCACTACTTCAGCACGCCGTCGCCGGGCGCGGTGAACGGCAGCGGCTTCTTCGCGTTCGTCGAGAATTTGAAATTCACGCCCGGACGCGGCTGGTTCGACACCACCAACTTCACCGTCACGATCACCAGCGCGACGCCCGGCGTCACCATTCGCTACACGACCAACGGCACCGCTCCGACCACGACCAGCGGATTGATCTACACGAGCGCCGGCATTCCAATCGGCGGTACCACGCTGCTGCGTGCGATCGGTTACCGGAGCGGATTCGAGCCGACGGACGTCGAGACGCACTCGTATCTTTTCCTGAACCAGATTCAGGCGCAGAGCACGAACGTGAACTGGATCGGCGGCAGCTCGGAGAATTACACGCTTGCGCCGGGCATCACCCAGAGCGCGCTCTACGGTCCCACCTTCAAGAGCGATCTGCTCGGCATTCCCACGCTCAGCATCGTCGCCGCGCGCGATGACATTTTCGGCCCAAGCGGCTTCTGGTCGAACCCGCAGGCCGAAGGCGTGGCCTGGGAACGCGCCTGCTCGCTCGAATACATGCGGCCCGATGGCGAGGATGGATTTCATCTCAACGCCGGCATTCGTATCCAGGGCGGCGCGAGTCGGAGCCTCGTGCCGAAGCACGGGATGCGCGTGCTGTTCAAAAACATCTACGGCAACGGGAAGCTGAAGTATCCGCTTTACGCCGGTTCGCCCGTGCAGGAGTTCGACACGCTCACGCTCCACGCCACGTTCAACGATCACTGGCTCTGGGGCGGGCAGGCGGCGCAGATGATTCGCGACCAGTGGTGCCGCGACACGCAGAACGCGATGGGCGGCTTCGGCCCGCACGGCGCCTACGCGCATGTGTACCTGAACGGCATCTACTGGGGTGTTTACAACATCGGCGAGAAAGGCGACGGCAGCTACGCGGCCAGCTATCTCGGCGGCGAAAAGGAGGAATACGACGCCTTCAACTCGGACGAAAACATCGACGGCAACACCATCGCCTGGGGCACGATGTTCAACATCGCCGGCGCCGGCATCACCAACGACACCGCCTACACGAACCTCAGCCAGTATCTCAACATCCCGAACTTCATCGACTACATGTTGCTGAACTTCTACGCCGCGAACACCGACTGGCCCGGCCACAACTGGAACGCCGCGCGTCGTCGCGTGCCCGGCGCGGGATTCCATTTCTTCTCGTGGGACGCCGAGTGGACCCTTGGCATCGGCAACGACGTGAACACCGACCGTACTGGCTTAAGCGATGGCTCTCCCGGACGGCTCTACGCCGCGTTGCGCGCGCACCCGGAATTCCGCCGGCAGTTCGGCGATCACGCGCAGAAACATCTGCTCAACGGCGGCGCGCTCACTCCCGCCGTCGTCGATGCGCGCTGGATGAAACGCGCGACGGAAATCGACCGCGCCATCGTTCCCGAATCCGCGCGCTGGGGCGCAGGCAACACGCGCCAGACCTGGCTCACCGCGCAATCCAGCGTCCGCTCCTGGTTCCCGCAACGTTCCTCCATCCTCCTCAATCAGCTCCGCAACGCCGGACTCTATCCCCAGCTCAACGCGCCCGGCTTCTCGCAACTCGGCGGATTGGTCCCGCCGAACTACTCGCTCGTGCTGACGAACCCCAACGCTGCCGGAACGATCTACTACACTTTGGATGGCTCGGATCCGCGACTCTGGGGCGGTGCCCTCGCAGCCTCGGCGCGAACCTACTCCGTGCCGATCACGCTCACCAACGCCGCGTTCCTCCGCGCCCGCGTGCGCAACGGCGCGGACTGGAGCGCGCTCATCGAGGCGACCTTCTACGTCGTGCAGGATTTCGCCGGGCTCACCGTCACCGAGATCATGTATCGCCCGCCGCCGCTCATGCCGTTTGGCAGCGACGATCTGGAATTCATCGAGCTGAAAAACACCGGCGCCAACACGCTCGACCTGAGCGGGCTCCAGTTCACCTCCGGCATCACGTTCAACTTCACCAACGGCACCAGACTCGCGCCCGGCGCGTTCTTCGTGCTGGCGTCCTCGAGCAGCGGCATGGCGCTGCGCTATCCGGGCGTGGCCATGAATGGCCTCTTCTCCGGCAAGCTCGACAACAACGGCGAGAAGCTCGCGCTCGCGCATGTTCTCGGCACGAACGTCTTCAGCTTCGCCTACAACAACTCCGTGCCCTGGCCGATCACGCCGGACGGCTACGGCTTCTCGCTCGTGCGCGCGAACGTCAGCGGCGATCCCGATTCGTCCTCGAGCTGGCGGCCCAGCTCGGCGCTCGGCGGATCGCCGGGCGCGGACGATCCGGCGTCGGGCATCGCGCCGATTGTCATCAACGAAATCCTGACGCACACCGATCTCCCGCAGCTCGACGCCATCGAGCTGTTCAATCCCACCGGCACGAACGTCAACCTCGCCGGCTGGTTCCTGAGCGACGACGCGGCGCAGCCGAAGAAGTTCCGTATTCCCAGCGGCACCGTCATCGCCGCCGGCGGATACGTGGTGTTCACCGAATCGCAGTTCAACGCGCAGCCGGGCGTTCCGCCGAGCTTCGCCCTGAGTTCCCTCGGCGAATCGCTCTACCTCTTCAGCGGCGACGCGAACACGAACCTCACCGGCTACAGCCACAGCTTCGACTACGGCGCGGCGGCGAACGGCGTGAGCTTCGGGCGTTACATCGTCAGCACCAGCGACGAGCAATGGCCCGCGCTGAACAGCGTCACGCTCGGCTCGGCGAACGCCGCGCCACGCATCGGGCCCGTCGTCCTCAATGAAGTGATGTATCATCCCGCGCCCGGCTATGAAGAGTTTGTCGAGCTCCACAACTCCAGCGGCGCCGCTGTCTCGCTCTACGATCCGACTTATCCCACCAACGGCTGGCGCGTGAGCGGCCTCGGCTACACCTTCTCGAACAATGTCACGCTCGGCGCCGGCCAATTCCTGCTGCTGGTGAACACCGACCCCGCATCGTTCCGCGCGAAGTATGGCGTGCCGGGCTCGGTCCAGATTCTCGGTCCCTACGCCGGCAACTTGCAGGACAGCGGCGAGCGTTTGAAATTGGAACGCCCCGACGCTCCGGAGATTGGAACGAACGGCAGCGTCACCGTTCCCTACATCGTCGTGGACGAAGTGCGTTACAACGACAGGCTCCCGTGGCCGCCCGGCGCGGACGGCGACGGCCCGTCGATCCAACGCACCACGCCGTTGGCCTATGGCAATGAGCCGACCAACTGGTTCGCCAGCGGCATCACGCCCGGCGCCGCGAACGTCTTCAACCAGGCGCCGGTCGTCACGCTCACCGCGCCCGCCGATGGCGCGAGCTTCTCCGTCCCCGTGAACGTGCCGCTCAGCGCGACGGCGTCCGATCCGGACGGCTCCATCGCGCGCGTCGAATTTTACGCCGGCGACGCGCTGCTCGGCGTCGCCACTGCCGCGCCGTTCAGCTTCACCTGGTCGAACGCGCCCGTCGGCACGCACACGCTCATCGCGAAAGCCCGCGACAATGGACTGGCCGTGACACCGAGCGCGCCGGCCATCATCACGGTCGAACCGCCACCGGTCGGCGGCGGCATCGGCTTGCGCGGGGATTACTTCGACAACAGCGACTTCACCGGCACGCGCGTGCGGCGCATCGATCAGGTCGTGGACTTCGACTGGGGCAGCGGCCAGCCGGACGCCTCCATCGGCGCGGATTCGTTCAGCGTGCGCTGGACCGGCCAGGTGCAGCCGCGCTTCAGCGAGGCCTACACGTTTTACGTCGTGGGCGACGACGGCGTGCGCCTCTGGGTGAACAACCAGTTGATCGTCGATCGTTGGATCGATCAAAGCCCGACCGAGTACTCGGGCATCCTTCAGCTTCAGGCCGGAAACCTCTATGACATCCGCTTCGAGTATTACGAGAACGGCGGCGGCGCCGTCGCGCGCCTGCTGTGGTCGTCGCCTTCGGTGACGAAGGAAGTCATCCCGTCCGCGCAGCTCTACCCGCCTGTCTCATCGAACCTGCCGCCCGTCGTGACGCTGACGAGCCCCGCGACCGGCGCCGTTTTCGTCGCCACATCAACCATCACGCTCGCCGCCGATGCCGCCGATCCGGACGGCGCGATCTTCAAGGTCGAGTTTTTCAATGGGACTACAAAACTCGGCGAAGACACGGGCAGCCCGTTCTCCTTCGCGTGGGCGAACGTCCCGGCGGGCAACCACATGCTGCGCGCCGTCGCCACCGACGACAGTGGCATCATCCGCACCAGCGCTCCGGTGAACATCTCCGTCGCAGCCGGCTTCACGCGGAATCTCACGCTCATCAGCACCGGTGCCGTCTGGCGTTATCGCGACACCGGCGAGAATCTGCAAAGCGCCTGGACCGCCATCGCCTACAACGACGCCGGCTGGAGCAGCGGCCCCGCGCAGCTCGGCTACGGCGATGGCGATGAACGCACGGTCGTCAGCTACGGCCCGAACAGCGGCGCGAAATACATCACCACCTATTTCCGCAACAGCTTCATCGTCGATGACCCGGCGGCGTTCAGCAGCCTGAACCTGCGTCTGCTGCGCGATGACGGCGCGGTGGTTTATCTCAACGGCTCCGAAATCCATCGCAACAACATGCCCGGCGGCGCCATCGATTATCTGACGCCCGCCTCCGGCAGCGTGCCCGACGAGACCGCCTTCCATTCGAGCCCGGTGAATCCTGGCTACCTCGTTCCCGGCGCCAACGTCATCGCCGTGGAAATCCACCAGAACGCCGGCAGCAGCACCGACCTCAGTTTTGATTTCGAGCTGACCGGCGTGCAGAACTTCCTCGCGCCGACCATCGTAACGCAGCCGGAAAGCCAGATCGCCGCCGGGGGCGGCACGGTTTCCTTCGCCGTCGTCGCGAACGGCGCGGCGCCGTTGCGCTATCAATGGCGGTTCAACGGCACGCCTTTGCCCGGAGCGACCAACGCCGGGTTCGGCATTGCCAGCGCCCAGGCAGCCGACGCCGGCAACTACTCGGTCGTCATCACGAACATCGCCGGCTCCGTGACCAGCGTCGTCGCGACGCTCACCGTTTCCACGGACGACTCGGATGGCGACGGCATGCCCGACGCATGGGAGGACGCCCACGGCCTGAAGAAGTTCGTGAACGACGCCGGCCTTGATGCCGACGGCGATGGCTTGAGCAATCTCGCCGAGTTCATGGCCGGCACGGATCCTCGCAATGCCGCCAGCGCGCTTCGGGTTGAGGAAATCACCGCCACCGGCGGAGCGCGGACGTTGAGCTTCATCGCCGTGTCCAATCGCACCTATTCGGTCCTGTTCCGCGAGGACGTTTCCGCGACAGGCTGGGCAAAACTCATCGATGTGCCCGCCCGCACCACCAACCGACTCGAACGGATTTCGGACTCGTTGCCGGCGGGCCCGACGCGATTCTACCGGCTGGTCACCCCGGCCCTGCCGTGAGGCCAAAGGGCGCGAACCGGCGCGCATTCCGGCCAGAACTCGGGGCTTGCAAAGGGACCGGTCTTGGCTAATTTCCACGCTCCGCTGTTCCCGGATGAGCCGGACGGCGCCTGAGAACAACCATTTATGGCTACAGCAAACGACCTCCGCCGCGGCATGGCAATCAACTACAACGGCGACATCACGGTCGTCCTCGACATGCAGCACCGCACGCCCGGCAACCTCCGCGCCTTCGTGCAGGCCTCCCTCCGCAGCCTCCGCACCGGCAAGACCTCCGACGTGCGCTTCAGCTCCACGGAGAAGATCGAAGTCGTCCCGATGATGACCAAGAAGATGGAATACAGCTACAAGGACGGCGAGGATTACGTTTTCTCGGACCCGGAAACCTACGAGACCGTGACGCTCACGCCCGAGCTCGTCGGCGACGCGAAGAATTTCATGGTCGAGAACGGCCAGGTCACCATGACGTTTGTGGATGACAAGGCGGTTCAGATCGAGGTGCCGCCGAGCGTGGTGCTCACCGTCACCGACGCGCCGGAAGGCGTCCGCGGCGATTCCGCCAACAACGTGCAGAAGGCGATCGTCCTGGAAACCGGCATCACGGTGCAGGCCCCGCTCTTCATCAAGACCGGCGAAAAGATCAAGATCGACACCCGCACCGGCAAGTACATGGAACGCGCCTGAGCGACGCGCGCGAAACTTTCCTCCAGCAAAGCCCGCCACCCCGGCGGGCTTTTTTGTTTCTTCCGAACTTCAGAGTTGAATGGCCGCAAAGAACACAGAGGACACAAAGAGGGGATGAGTAGAGGGGTGGAAGCCAATCCACGCTTGTCGTTCAACAGGTCGTCTCTCTCTGTGATCCTTGTGTTCTCTGTGGCTGACTGATGAATCCATGACTATGCCACACTCTTTGCCGCCGCGATGAACGCGCGAACCTTGGCGGCGTCCTTCTTGCCGGGCGCGGATTCCACGCCGCTCGAAACATCCAGCCCATAAGGCCGCACCTTGCGCACCGCTTCCGCCGCGTTCTCCGGCGTCAAACCGCCCGCCAGCAACACCGTGTGCCGCCGCGCGGCGTCCGTCGCAAGATCCCAGTTGAACCGCGCGCCCGTGCCGCCAAGCTGACCGGCGACGTAACTGTCCAGCAGCCACGCCTCGTCGGTGTAAGGCCCGGTTTGCTTGAGGAATTCCGCATCACGCACGCGAAACGCCCTCATCGTCTTCAACCCGAAGCGCCGGCAAAACTCCGGCGTCTCCTCGCCGTGAAACTGGAGCGTGTCCAGTCCGCACTTCGCGATCGCGCGGCGGACATCGTCCTCCGCTGGATTCACAAACACGCCGGCCTTCGCAACGAATGGAGGAAGCTGGCGGATGATGTCCGCCGCCAGACCAAAACTCACGTTGCGCGGGCTTGGCGCGTAGAACATGAAACCAAGCGCGTCGGCCCCGGCGTCCACCGCCGCGAGCGCGTCCGCCACGCCGGTGATGCCGCAGATTTTGACTTTCACGATCATCGGGAGGAGACGGTAGCCGGAAGCGCGCGGCTAAACAATGTCGCGAATGAGCGGTTCAACCGGTGGCGCTTCATCCGCGATCTCGAATGCCGATGCCAGGCGCTTCGCCGCCATCCCGGCATCGCCCGCGGAGGAGGCGTGGATGCGGCACAGGACTTCGCCGGCATGGCGTTGCTCGCCGGGCTTCGCGAGCTGATCCACGCCGACGTCCGGCTGAATCACCGAATCCTGGGTCAACCGTCCGCCGCCCAGATCCCGGATCACCTCGCCGATGACGCGCGCATTGCACCGCGTCACGCAGCCGGATCGTTGCGCCTTCAACTCGTGAACCACCGAAGCGCCCGGTCCCGCCGCAAGCTTGCGTTGAAATCCATCAAGGTCGCCGCCTTGGGCCACCACCAGCTCATCCCATTTACGGCGCGGCGCGCCGGATGCGAGACACGCCGCCGCCTGCGCCGATGCCGCTGCGAGCGATGGCACGCGTTCCGTGAGCACCAGCAACTGAGCCGCGCAGGCAATGACGAGTTCCTGTAAATCCGCTGGGCCACGGCCTTCGAGACACTCGATCGATTCCTTCACTTCCAGCCAGTTCCCCGCGGCGCGACCCAGCGGCGTGTTCATGTCCGTCAACAGCGCCGTCGTTTTCACGCCGCACGCGCGCGCGAGCGTGACGATGGATTCCGCCAGCGCACGCGCCTGTTCCTTCGTCTGCATGAACGCCGCCGCGCCGAATTTCACATCCATGACCAGGGCGTCCAGTCCTTCGGCGAGTTTCTTCGAGAGGATCGACGCCGTGATCAGCGGGATGCCCGGCACCGTGCCCGTGACGTCGCGGAGCGCGTAAAGCTTCCTGTCCGCCGGCACCATCGTTTCGGTCTGCCCGGCCATCGCCAGGCCGAGCGCCTGCGTCTGCCCGAGGATGCGCGCCGGCGCGAGCTGCGTGCTGAAGCCGGGAATCGATTCCAGCTTGTCGAGCGTGCCGCCGGTGATGCCCAGGCCGCGCCCGGAAATCATCGGCACGCGAAAGCCCAGGCACGCGAGCAACGGGGCGAGCGGCAACGAAACCTTGTCCCCCACGCCGCCGGTGGAATGCTTGTCCACCACCGGACGCGTGTCCGCCGGAAACTTCAGCACTTCGCCCGAATCCCGCATCGCCAGCGTGAGCGCGCGCGTTTCGTCCGTGTCCATGCCGCGGAAGAAGATCGCCATGAGCATCGCCGCCATCTGGTAATCCGGGATGCGGCCCGCGGTAAACCCGGCAACGAAGGACCGGATGGCGTCCATCGCGAGCGCCGCTCCATCGCGCTTGGCCTCGATCAGCGAGAGGAAATTCAACGGCGGCCCGGCGGCGGATTTTTTCATGCGCCGCTCCTACAGCCCGCGTTCCCCGAGCCAGGACTTCGGACGGCGGATGCCCGGCTTCAAGCCGAACGGCTTGATCGCCTTGTCCACGAGAAACGCGGTGGCCTGCCCCACGGAGTCCGTCACCTCCAGCAGCCGCAGGTCATGGGGCGAAATCATCCGCGCCTCCGCCATCTTGTGGATCATCGCCACCTGATCGCGCCAGTACTCGGTGCCCATGAGGATCACCGGGAAATCCTTCAGCTTCGCCGTCTGGATCAACGTCAACGCCTCGAACATTTCGTCGAGCGTGCCGAACCCGCCGGGCATCACGACGAACGCATAGCTGTATTTCACCAGCATCGTCTTTCGCACGAAGAAGTAGCGGAGCGTCACGAAGCGGTCGAGATACGGGTTCACGGACTGCTCGTGCGGCAGCTCGATGTTGCAGGCGACCGAGCGTCCGCCCACATCCTTCGCGCCGCGATTGGCCGCCTCCATGATGCCCGGCCCGCCGCCGGTCATTACCGTGAAACCCAGCTCGGCGATGGCCGCGCCCATCTTGCGCGCGAGCTCGTAATGCGGGTCCGTTTCCTGCGTGCGGGCCGAGCCAAAGACCGTCACGCACGGCCCGACAAAATGCAGCGCGCGGAAGCCGCGCAGGAAATCCCACACCACGCGGAGCAGGGTCTGCGCTTCTTCCGTGCGGGAACGCGGGCCTTCCAGGAGGATTCGATCCGCCACCGCTGGAACAAACATCTGCCCGGGATCTACAGTCTGGTTCATGCCGGACAAGGAACCACAAACCGGCGCCATGAAACAAACCGAAAGCGCGCACAACAGGACGCGTCGCGAGGCGTGTTGCCCGAACGGGCGGACCGCGACCGGTCCCCGGTCGCAGCGGGTGAAGTGCATCGGCATCGGGGAAGTTTGCCAGCACCGCCGCCCGGGCAACGTGCTGCGAGCCGGGGCGGCTCACGCTCCGGCAAAACGCTTTGACACCCCTCCACCAAAAGCCAGAATAAGTCCGTAAGCCAAATCCCAATCAGACAGAATTCAACTGCTATGACATCTACTAGCGGATTGGTTCTGGCGTTTTTGATTGCCTGCTCCTTTGCCGGTTGTTTTAAGCCAAAGATGCAAGAGCGGAAGTTTTCTCTCGGCACAACCGGCACTCTGCTTGCAACCCTTGACTCACAGGGCCGGGTGCGGGAGCTGCGCCAATTACACCCTGACCAGTCTTTCCAGTTCAA
>JBDHQG010000662.1:0-2877 GCA_039806925.1 Limisphaerales bacterium | reverse complement strand
TTGAGTTGATTCATCGCCCGGAGAGTTCCCCAACCGGGAACCTCCAGGGCAACGACTCACCTCAAAGGGCGGGTGATTTTAACCCGCGAACGGGTGGGTGACTTTGCCCGCGAACTGACACTGCTCCAGCTGTTCATTCAACGGCCGCACGCTGGCGGTCTGCCGCCAGACCTCCCGGCGCAAGGTCCCAATCCACACCACCGCCAGCAGGAGCCCGGACGCCAGGATGACCAGCACCAGGATCGTGCGCTTCAGCGTCCACCACGCGGGCGGCCGGATCACGCGTACATCCTCCGGCGAACGAACGAAGAGGTTGAAGGAGGCCACCTTGCCCCCGGTACCCCGCCTGACGCTGCAGACGCCGGTGATCTCCAGAAGACTGCCGGCCAGCAGATCGTCGTAACGCTCCAGCTGCGTCTCCGACTCCAAGTCCGCGGTAAATGCCTCTCCGCCCCGGACAGAATCCATCACCAGCATCCGTCCGCCACGGAGCCGTTCATCGGCAAGATACCCCTGCAAGGTGACGAGGCGCATGTGGAAAGCGCCGGTCAACGCATCGGAAGGGCTGATCGCAATGGAATCGGGGATTTTGCCGGGCCCAACCGCGCGCGCTTCACAATACTGGAGCGTCGGAGAATAGCCGCCCAGGGAAGGCAGGCCGACCACTTCGACCAGTTCCCCGACGCGAAAAGGCGCGCTGGGCTTGTGAAACACGTATGTCCCCGCGTCGCCATCCTGGATGAAAAACGTCTTGTCAGAGATGCAGTGCGTCACCGTTCCCCGGAGGCGCACCGTCCGCTGTTCACCCCAAAGCCGTGCGCCGTCCAGAAACTGCCGGATGGTGACGAGCGGCAGCGAAGAGGTCTTGATCTCGCCTGCCACCTCCACCTCGGCGGTGTTGCCGCACACCGCCGCCCACAGCATCCAGCCGCAAAGCATCCGGCCCGCCACCCGCCATGCGCGGCCAGCATCCATTCGGCCCCTCATTTCTCGAATCATCACGCAAAACATCATAGCAGCTGCTCCCGTCGCCATCTCATTCCTGCCATCCGAACACCCGCCGCTCGGCAGATAACCGCGCACGCGCTGAAAGCACAAGCGGGGAATCAAAGCGCCTGGCTGAAAATGCGGAACGAAGCCGCGGCGGGGGATTTCAGGCAGGCTCGAAGGCGGAGCGGCCCCGGAATCATCCTGCATTCGGCATTGCCAATTCACCGGCTCGTTTTCACACTCCGCGCCGAAATCTTACTTTATATGAAACACATTCTGCTCAGCATCACCCTCGTCGCCGCCGCCTTCACCCCGGCCGGCGCGGCGGATTCCGAAGAAGGCTTCAAGACAATCTTCGATGGCAAGACCTTCGACGGCTGGAAAATCGGCGACGAAAAAGCCAAGTCGTGGCGCATCGAGGACGGCGCATTCGTCGCGCAAGGCAGCCGGTCCCACATCTTCTACGTCGGCGACGAAAAGCCGTTCAAGGACTTTGAATTCAAAGTGGACGTGATGACGGAGCCGGGCTCCAACGGGGGCATTTATTTCCACACCAAATATCAGGAATCCGGCTGGCCCAAGGGCGGCTTCGAATGCCAGGTGAACGTGACGCAGGGCGACTGGATCAAGACCGGCAGCCTTTACGGCCTCGTCAACATGGCTCTCACTCCCGCGCAGGATAACAAGTGGTGGACCCAGCACATCACCGTCAAAGGCAACAAAGTCACCGTAAAGATCGATGGCAAGACCGTGCTCGAATACAACGAGCCCGCGGGCGCCGCCGCCGGCAAGGACTTCGAGCGCAAGCTCAGCAGCGGCACCTTCGCGTTTCAGGCGCACGACCCGAAGAGCGTCATCCGCTACAAAAATGTCCGCGTGAAACGCCTTGACTGATCCGAAGTTTTTCCCGCGCGCAAACGCCGCGACGCTTCATCCGCGTTGCGGCGTTTTGCTTTTCCGCCGCCTCACGCCTTGAGGAAATAGCCGCGTTGCTTCTCCGATATCGGCATCCCGAGCTTCTCCATCACCGCCAGCATGTCTTCCCACACCTTCCGCTTCTCGGTCAGCGCCTGGTTGCGCAGCAGGTAGGACGGATGAAACGTCGGCATCAGGGGAATGCCGCGATACGTCTGCCACCTGCCGCGCAGCCGGGTGATGCCCTCGGTCTTCCCCAGCAACCCCTCCACCGCCGTCGCGCCGAGCGCCACGAGCGCCCTGGGCTGAATCAAATCAATCTGCGCGTGAAGATACGGAATGCACGTCTGCATCTCCTCCGCGGTCGGCTTGCGGTTGCCGGAACTTTGCCCCGGCGTGTCCGGCCGGCACTTGAGAATGTTCCCGATGTAAACGGTCTGCCGCGTCAGCCCCATCGTCTGGATGATGCGCGTGAGCAGCTGGCCGGCCGCGCCGACGAACGGTTCGCCCTGCACATCCTCATCCGCGCCCGGGGCCTCGCCGACAAACATCAGCGGCGCGTTGATGTCCCCCACGCCGAAGACCACGCTCTTTCTGGAACTGGCCAGGTGCGGGCACTTCACGCACGCCAGCGCCCGCTCCCGCAAATCCCGCATCGCCGCCGCCTTCGCCTCCGGGTCGGGCGCGGCGGGCGCTGGCACGACAACCTTTTTCTCAGGCGCCGGGATTTCCGGCAGCCGGCCCGAAATCGAATGGACGGTGGGCGCAACGTTCTCCGGCATCGATGACAACTTCGCGGCGGTCGCCGTCCGGGCCGGTGCCGAAGCGAGGCCTGACACGGTCTCCGGCGAAACGGGAAGGTGTCTCACCCCCTGCTCTTTCAACCGTTGAAGATGCCCGATGGTGGCATCGAGAAGCTGTTCGTAGGACGTCGGCATGGCGGAAATCGTAGTGGGCCCAACGTGCGCTGCA
>JBDHQG010000051.1:0-12698 GCA_039806925.1 Limisphaerales bacterium | reverse complement strand
TGGCTGACCTGTTCACGACAGAGGGCGGAGCAAGCAATCACATGGAGAAAGCAGGGGCAACAATCAACATCGGACAAGGCGGAAGGTTTGAACCGGAATTTCGGGCGGCCTCCTGCCGTTTGGCCTGGTTCACGGGTGCCCTGGTTCTTGCATTCGCGCTGCCGCTGTACGAACTCGCCCGCCTTTCGCTGAAGGTCGACCTTTATTCGCACGCGCTCGCGATGCCGTTGATCGCGGGATACCTCGTTTGGCTGACACGCCATCGGCTGCCGGAGCGTGTGGAAAGTTCACGGGGCGCGGCCATGGTGCTGGTGGGGATTGGCGTGCTCTGTCTTGCTGGCTGGGCGGCGATGGCGTCCCGCGGACCACTCATGGCCAATGACAGACTGGCGTTCCTCATGGGGGCGTTTGTCAGTTTTTTCGCGGCAGGCGTTTTCAACTTTATGGGCACGGTCTTCGTCCGGGCGGTGGCATATCCGCTCGGACTGCTCATTTTCATGCTGCCATTCCCCACGCCGGTTCGTCACGCGCTGGAAGTGGCATTGCAATACGGCTCCGCAGAGGCCGCGTATTGGTTGATCAAGGCGGCTCAAATCCCGGTGTTTCGCGACGGGGTGGTCTTTGTGCTTCCGAACATCACGCTGCAAGTGGCGGAAGAATGCAGCGGCATTCGCTCAAGCTTCGTTCTTTTCATCACGGGATTGATGGCTGGGTTTCTATTCCTTGAAAGTCCGCGTCATCGACTCTGGTTCACGCTTCTGACGATTCCATTGGGAATTCTCCGCAACGGTTTCCGGGTGCTGACTCTGGCCTTCTTGTGCGTGCATATTGATCCGGCGCTGATTCATTCACCCATCCACCACCGCGGCGGGCCCATTTTTTTTGCGTTGTCGCTGGTCCCCTTTTTTGCGCTGCTGCTTTACTGGCGGAAAAAGGAGTTGCGAGCGAAGAGTCGGGCGCTGGAGCCAGGTGTGGCTTTGACCAACAGTTGATGCGTCGAGCGTGAATTGCTTCTCTGCGCGCACCAAGTCAGGCGAAACCATTGCCTGACTTGTTTTGTTTCCAGACAGCCGGATCAAATCAATTCAAGGCTGTCTGCGTCCACTTTCACGGCAGCGGCCTGACTGAGGAAATCGACGCGGAGCAACACGGTTGACATTCCGTATCGTTCTTCAACCCAGCCCTCCACCCCGCGGAGGGGGCCGGCGGCGATTTTTACACGCGTGCCTTTGCCGATCTCCGGAGCGAGGTGGATTTCCAGCTTGCTCTCCAACGCGAGCAGTACGGCGGAAAGCTGTTGCTCAAACTCGGTCTGGTTTGGGACATCCAGAAGATTGGCGACATAGTCACTTTGATAAACCTTCTGCCGCGACTGGGGTAACAGCCGGAAAAAGACGTAGCTGGGAAACAATGGCTTCTCGAAACTGACCGTTTTGCCCCGATACTTGTGAACTGTCTGGTAGCAGGGAAGGGTGACATCCAAACCTTCGCGTTTCGCATAGTCCACGAGCTTTTTCTCGCGGCGAGGTCGGGTATGGGCAACGAACCAAAGCAAATCAGTCACGCAAATGAGGGTATTGGCAGTGCCCGATGGGTCAAGAATTCTCCTGCTTGTGGGGAATGGAGCTGGTGAATTCCAAAATGGCAGGTTGCTCTTAATCGTCGGAAACTTTTACGAACTCAGAATGAACTCCGGTCGCCAGTCTGCAACTTTTGATTATCTCTTGTTATTCAAAATGACGTAATTATCTCAAAAAGAATGTGTTAAGCCGATGTTTAATTCTTGGCCTGAGAGCGGAAGCCCGATGGCACTGTCGTTGCTAAATGCTCAATGAATGTTTTCATCGCCACGCAGTGCGAGGTGCGAATGGGGACTAATGGAATAGTAGCTGAAAAAACAAAAACTATGAAAAAACTAATAACAATTATTGGTTTATGCGCTTTCGGGCTGATTAATTCGCAAGCCGCGACTTATAATCTGCTTGATGCAACTCCGCATACCATTTCGCCGGGTTCTCCTTACTCAGGAACTTTTAATCTTCTTGATGCTGTTGGTTACAATCCGGCTTCGGAATCAATTATTAGCGCGGTAGCTGGGTTTTCTCTTCATGATCCCAATGGGCTTTTCGGGGGACCTGAGCAGATCACAGTTACCTTAGACGGCAATTTTTTTGCGTCTGCGAGTAATTTTTCAACGACCACTTTGGGTGGTGCCGTCAATCTGACCTATCTAGCTGACAACGTCTTAACATTCACTATTACTTCGGGACCGGGCAGTGTTCCCACGGTAATGGATTTGGCGGGTCTTCAATGGGTGACTGGTCCGAAGTCGCAGCCTGTTCCGGACGGTGGTTCAATGATGACTTTGTTGGGTTTCTCGGTTCTTGGCCTCAGCTGGGTCAGCCGTCGGGCACGCGCCTAAGCGATTTAACCAAATTCAGCGAACTTCCAGAGGCCTGCTTGTGCAGGCCTCTTTTTTTGTCAGCGGAGAACGTGATTTATTCCTCTCAAACGAACCGGCATGATGAATCGAGCGTCCCGCGTCTTTGAGTCGGAATCTTGCAATTGGGTTGCCACAACGGCGACAAGGCGGCTGGATAGGGCAGGCTTCCAGTCTGCCTCCGATTCAAGTGATGGGTGTAACCTGTCCGGTGATTCCCCTGAATCAGCTTGTCTCTCTTCTTCCTTGTGGCGTCGTTGTTCGAAGCGGACTGGAAGCTTGGCCCGCTGTGTGGCCAAGTATGCTGGGCGGTTGCTGATCGTCTTCATTTTGTTTATTTTCTGGGCACTTCTTCTCACCAGCCAATCGCAAGCTCAGGCAAATTCTGATTTAAGCGAAGCAGACATTGAATCGTTTCGCGAATGGATGCGCGAGGGGGGATCGAGTGAAGTCCGTGGACTTGCATTGGCCAAACGTCGAGCCGTGATGATGAGGCAGATGGTGAGAGAGAAGCCGGAGCGAGCGCTCTCCCTCGCGATCGATGAGGAATCGCGAGGCAAACTACCGCCGGCGTTTGATCGTTTTGTTGAGCGAGAGGTCAGCGGTTACGGGGCGGTGGGCGCGTTGTTTGACTGCGAGCATTCGGTTCGAGCACAGGCCGTTAGCATCAATGGGAAGCTTTACCTCCGACATTCTGCATTGAGCATGGAGGAATTGCTATTGGTGGGGAGAATGGTTCCATTGCGAGGCATCGTTTTGGATGGAGAAATTGCGCTGGCGAAGAATCCGTTACGGTTGGCAAGGGTTTCCGAGTTGCGAACTGACGGCGAGCGTTGGCAGGCGAAAGAGGTCTGTACCGGATGTCGTCGGTCGATTGGAGAATGGCCGCGAAACAGTGGCGCATACTTTGGAAGCAGAGTTCTACCGCTATGTCGTGACGAGCATTTACCACTCATAGGCCTTTCGGGCGCGTTTGCTGGTGCGGAAGGAGGTTCATCGGGAACTGCGCCGGGGCCGGCCCGCGAATGGACGCACGGTGCGAAACGCCTTCTCTACATTCCCAGTCAGTATAGCAATCAAAGTTCTCCGCCCACGACGCGAGCCGCCGCCGAGGCGGCTCTGGCTCAGGTAAGCCAGTATTTTGCCAGCCAGTCCTATCTTCAGACCACAGTGACTGGTGTGGTGGCTGACTCCGTGCAGGTGTCGCAACCGGTCAGTTACTACGAGTCTGCTGGACTGGGTCAACTGTATAACGATGCGGTAGCATTGGCACGAACAGCGGGCTGGGATGCGGATGATTATGATTTCGTCTTCATCCGGCATTCAGGCGGACCGGGTGGCGTGGGCGTGGGGTTGGTGGGGCAAAAAGGAGCATGGGTGCAAACGGATAGCTGGTCGGTTCTCGCTCATGAATTGGGACATAATTACGGATTATCCCACGCCAATGGTTGGAGACCGAAGACATCCGTTCCCTTTGGGCCCGGGGAAACCGTAGAGTACGCGGACGAGTTCGATTTGATGGGCCCTAATCGCGGTTCCTTCAGCACCTACGAAAAATCCGTGCTGCACTGGATGCCGGATTCGTCGCTGCTGCGCGTGACGAACAGTGGAACGTATCGCCTCCATGCTTTCGATGTGGGGCCGTTGGGAAGTAATCAGCTCTATGCCGTTTCGCTGCGCAAGGATGTCCGCGATTACTGGCTGGATTATCGCGGGGAATTCCAATCCGGCAGCCTCGCTCCATTTGCCTTGAATGGGCTTCAGGTGCACTGGCCGCAATGGTCGCAGAGCCGCGGGGGCAGCACGCTGGTGGATGCAACCCCGGGTTCGCCGCGGCAGTTCGAGGATGCTCCTTTGTTAATCGGGCGCACGTTTTCCGATTCAGGTGTTCATGTAACGCCGGTGAACCGTTCGCCAACTCCGGGACAGTGGCTGGATGTGGTCATTCGTTTTTCCGGCAGCAATTCAAACGCCCGCCCCCAGGCTTCGATGGTGGCAAGCGCCACAAACGTGGCGGTGGGAGCGGTGGTGGCCTTCACGGTGAGCGCGAGCGATCCGGATGGAGATTCGCTGGCGTTTGGCTGGGAGACTTCCATTGCCGGCAGCAGCGCCGTGCTTGCGGTTTCCAGCAACGCTCCGTCCCTCACTTATTCATGGCCAGACGCCGGACGACATGAGGTTCGCTGCCTTGTCAGCGATATGAAGGGCGGCGTGGCGATGACTTCAATCATTGTTGAGGTCGGAGCTGTGACTGATCACTCGGTTTCAGGTCGGGTGACGGCCGTGGACGGAACACCGCGCTCCAACGTTCGGGTCTTCAGCCTCCTTTCGACGGTATCTGTGGGCACGATGAGTTATGTGACCCATGCGAGCTATCGCAGCGCGCTGACGGATAACGATGGGCGCTATGTGCTCCTCAACGTGCCGGCTGGCGCGCACATCGTGCGGGCGATGTCGACGCTCGCCGAAACCTTCGCGCCGGCGACGGGCGATGGTTCCCTGACGATCAGCGGAAATGTTGCGGGCATTGATTTTCGCGCGACACCAAAACCTCCTGTGAATGTTCGTGGCATCGTCCGCGACGGCGGGCAGGTGGTTTCAAATGTCGTCGTCGAAATCGGCGGGCAGAGCGGGCTTTCGGCGGCCGACGGAAGTTTCATCATTTCGAATGTTCCTCCCGGTGCCTACGTTCCCTTGGTCCAAGGTAACGCGGAGTTCATCGCTCCGAACGCCCCCTTCTATGTTGATGGCATCAGCGTAACCAACGCTGATCTATACCGGGTGCTTTATCCCGTGAAGGGAATGGTTCCCGGGAACATCGGGCTGGTGTACGTAAGTAATGGCGAACCTGGACGGAGCGTAATTGCCCTGCCGGATTTTACCGGTGGCTTTTTCGGGGATTGGGTCTACGAGCTTCGTCTGCCGCGCGGAAGCTGGAACCTTGAAGCATCGTGCAGCGGATTCACAATGGTTCCCAATGGATTCACCAATCCCGTGGTGGTTACGGGAGTGGAATTTCCTTACCTTGCTTTTCAGGGCATTCAGCCTGTCGCTCTTTCGAACCTGAACTTCGCCGCGATTGCTGGCACGACCTACTCCATTCGAGGCAGGGTGACGCTGGGAAGTTCCCCGCTGGCCGGGGTCGCCGTGACTGCGGGAAGCGCTTCTGCCACGACAGATTCGATCGGCAATTATTCGATTGGCGGGCTTATGCCTGGAGCTTATACCCTTGGTGCCGCACGGATCGGTTATTCCTTTTCCACGGCGGGATTTAACAACCCGGTATCCATTGGGCCTGATGCCTCCAACGTCAATTTTGTGGCCACATCAACTGTGACGAACGCTCCGGTCATCACGGCGCAACCGCAAAGCCAGCTGGTCACCATCAGTTCCAACGTCACTTTTCTGGTCGGCGCGACCGGCGCGCCGCCGTTGAACTACCGGTGGTATTTCAACGGGACCAACGCCATGACCGGCGCGACGAACAGCGTCCTCCTTTTGACGAACGTTCAGGATGCCGCCGCCGGAACTTATAGCGTGGTGGTCAGCAACGGTTCTTCTTCCGTCAGCAGCGCCAGCGCGACGCTGACCATCAACCATCCGCCGCAGGCACCGGGTCCGGTGCTGGAACGCCTCGCGACCACCAGGGCGAAGGCGCGGGTCGCTGATTTTCTCGGCATCGATCCGGATGGCGATTTGGTGGCGCTCATCGCCGTTGGCCCCGGTTCGGCCCAGGGCGGGACGGTGTCCACGGATTCGGCCTGGGTCATTTATTCGCCGCCCGCCGGCTACACAAATTCGGATTCCTTCCCGTTTGTCCTGAGCGATGGACGGGGTGGCATCGTCCACGGCACGGCGCAGGTGAGCGTGATGTCGGGCCAGGTTGTTCCCGAGAATTTTCGCGCCGAGTTGTTGCCGGACGGCTCGGTCCGGCTGTCCTTCGATGGCATTCCCGGGCGGGCTTACTCCATCGAGTTCACCACCAATTTGCAGAATCCGAACTGGCAGACGCTTGCCGTCATCACGGCGGACGCCTTCGGCAGGTTCATTCATACCGATTTGCTCCCGCCAGGAGCGCCGCAACGTTTCTATCGCGCTGCCTGGCCGTAACCACATAATCATCATCCAACGTCACCCATGAGCGCCCCAACTCGCGTGACACGGACGTATTGTTTCCATGCCAAGGACGGCATATCCCAACTCTTTAATGGCCCTGCGCCACGCAGCCGGGCCGCTCCGATCCCTCCCGGCCAATTGTGGTTGATTTGCGCGGCCTTATGGGTCGCCGCGGTGAATGCCCCCGCCCAGAGCGTGGAGACGCATTCCTTCACGGCGCTGAACCGGCTCCTGCCTGACGGCAATGCCGCGGGGTTCAGCGACCGCCGGGTGGTGACCTCCTCGATCGTGAACATCTCGAAGGTGCGCGTGAAGCTGCAACTGTCGGGAGAATTTAACGGCGATCTGTATGGTTACCTTCGCTGCATCCGGGGCGGCAGCACGAATCTGTGCATGCTTCTGAACCGCCCGGGTCGCGCCGCGGGACGGCTCTCCGGCTATGGCGATGCCGGCATCAACATCACCTTTGACGACGCGGCGGCGGGAGAAATCCACGCGTATCGCGGGGTGACGAATCTTCCGGCGGGCGCGCCTCTTGTCGGCGGTTGGCGGCCGGATGGACGCGCGGTGGATCCATCCGTGGTGCTCGATACCACGCCGCGCACGTCGAGTCTGGTTGCGTTCAACGGCGGTTCCGGCAGCGCGGAGTGGACGTTGTTCCTCGCGGACCTCGAATCCGGCGGCACCAATCAGCTCGTGAGCTGGGAGCTGGAAATCACGGGCGCGGCCCGGCCGCCGTTCCAATGGTCGACGCCCGCGGCGATCACGTACGGCGCGACGCTTGGCGCGGCACAGTTGAACGCGACATCGTCGGTTCCGGGCAACTACACGTATAATCCGCCGCTTGGCACCCGATTGAACGCCGGTGCGGGTCAGTCGCTGTCCGTCACGTTTACTCCGACGAATGCGTCGCGGTATGTGGCGATCACCACGAACGTTTCCCTCGACGTGCTGAAAGCGCCGCTCACGGTGACGGCCCTTGGAACCAACAAAGTTTTTGGCGCGCCGCTGCCGGCCTTTTCAGCCTCGTACTCTGGATTCATCGCGGGCGAGTCCACGGCCAGCCTTTCCGCGCTTGCGACGATGTCCACGCCGGCCACGGCATCGAGCCCGGTGGCGACTTATCCGATCATGCCCGGCGGCGTCGTGGCGAGCAACTATTCCGTCCTGTATGCCAACGGAACACTGACGGTGTCGAAGGCGGGCACGACGACAAGACTTGTGTCGTCAAAGAACCCCTCGCGGCCTGGCGACAGCGTGACCTTCACCGGCTCGCTCTCCGCCGTCGCGCCCGGCGCGGGAGTGCCGACGGGCGTCGTGCAGTTCAAGATCGACAGGGCGAACGCCGGGGCGCCGGTCGCGCTGGCGGCGGGCGTGGCGCAGCTCGCGACATCCGCGCTGGCGGCGGGCGTCCACACGGTCACGGCTGAGTACGCCGGTGACGGCAATTTCTCCGGCTCGACGAATTCGCTGGCGCCCCTGCAATCGGTGAACACGCCGCCCGTGGCCGCCGTTGATTCCCTGGAACGCGGCCTGACCAACGGCACCAAGGCGCTCGTCTCCACGCTGCTCGCGAACGATTCGGATGCCGACGCGGACGCCATCAGCTTCGTGTCGTTTTCCGCCACGAGCACGAACGGCGCGGGCTTGGTCCGCGATGGCGACTGGATTTATTACACGCCGGCCGCGCGCGTTGCGCTGGTCGATGCGTTCACCTATGTCATCAGCGACAGCCGCGGGGCCACGGCGCAGGGGATGGTCCTGGTGACGGTGCGCAACGACACCCTGCCGGGCCAGAACCTTGTCATCACGGATCGGGGTGATGGCTCGTTCCTCATCCGGTTCGATGGCATTCCGGGTCTTACGTATCGCATCGAGTGGAACAGCAACGTGGACCTGCCGTCCTGGCAGCCGTTGGGGTCCGCCACGGCGAACGGCTTCGGTGTGTTCCAGTACATCGACACGCCGCCCGTCGGCGCGCCGCGCCGATATTACCGCTCCGTGTATCCATAAGCATGAGCTCCCGCCCGGTGGCGATGGGCTGTCACCAGATGATTTGCGTTGATCGACCGGCGTCATTATCCTGCCGCCCGTATGAAAAAGTTATCGATTGTTTCTTCTCTGGCGACCCTGAGCGCGTGCCTGATTACCGGGTGCGGCGATTCGTCGAAATCCCCGACTCCACCTTCCGGCGGGAATGCCTCGGCACCCGCGGCTCCGGCCGCTCCCACGCCGACGGAGGAAGTGAAAAAGGCCGCCACCGAGGCGGCGAAGGAAGTCACCACGGAAGTCAAGAAAGCCACCACGGAAGCCGCCGCTGAAGTCAAAAAGCAGGCGACGGAAACGGTGGCCGAAGTGCAGAAGCAGGCGGTGGCGGCTTATCAAAGCCTCGGCTCCCAGCTGGCTGCCAGCGTTCAGCCGGGCTCCGATTCGCTCCTGAAGAACATCGGCACGGATCTCGGCGCGCGCGTCACGAAGCTCGGCGATGCGCTCGGCTCCAACGAAACCGCGAAGGGCCAGCTGAACACCGCGCTCGAATCCCTGCTCGGCGGGAAAGATTCGGATGCCGTGGGCGCGCTCGGCAAGATCACCGACAGCAAACTGACGCCGGAGCAGACCACCCTGGCCAAGGACGTTTACAACGCCGCCGCGGCGCTGGTGACGCAGCGCAACTTCTCCAGCCTGGAGGGCATGAACACCGAGGTGACGGGCGTGGTGAACTCGGTATGGAAAGGCAACTACACGCAGGCCCTGCCTTCGTTGCAGAAGATATGGACGCAGGCGAAGCTGAGCGACGCGCAGAAAAACCTGCTCGGAACCACGTTCGACAAGTACGCTCCGGGCTGGCGGGACAGCGCGGCGACCATCCAGAAAGGTGTCGATGTGCTGAAGGGCTTCGGCAAGTAACCAGTCTCGATTCTCATCTCACGGTTCCGTGGATTCGTCCGCGGAACCGTTTTTGCTTTCCCCGGGCGTGTCCTGTCGTTTCGCCATTCGCATCGCGATGAGACGCGGCGGAATCCTTCGCCGCAGGTGCCTGCCGACGAGGCGACCGTTCATCATGGGGAATGAGGATCAGGGCTCGATGACGCGTGCGCGATAGACTCGCCGGGGGGTGTTGCCGGAGGCGGGATCGATGAACTCGTGGATGAAGGCGTTGGCGGGAACGTTCGGGCGGTTCTCGAACAGGTCGAGGAACTGCCAGGCGCTGGTGCTGTCCGCCTCCTCGCGCCATTCGATGGTGACGAGGCGGTTGGGAATGGTTTCATAGCGGATGGCCACGCCGGCGGTGTCCCGATCGATTCCGATCCGCCAGAAGGAGTTTGCATTCCCCGGCGCGGTGCCCGTGAGATGTTCGTTCCAGTTGTCCGCGGCGTCGCCATCCGGATCGGCCTGCGGCTGCGCGGCGGCGGCGTTGGTGGAGCCGAACTGGTCCGCCTGCCATTGGGCGAACGTGCGATAAGACGCGAGGTCGTTGGTGATCCAGCGGGTGATGAGCGCGATGGCCTGGGTGTCGCGCACGGACGATCCAATCGGCGGCATGCGGCGGCCGGTTTCCAGGGTGGAGATGCGCGTGAGCAGCACGGAGAGATCGGCGCGTCCCGGATGGACGACCACGCTGTCGGGATTGCCGACCGGGTTGTAGAGGCCGCCGTGGATGAGCCGGGTTGCGGAGAGCGGCGTGAAGTAGCGCGCGTCGAATTGTCCCCAGCCGTTGCCGCCCGGCTGGTGGCATGGCGAACAGTTGGCGGCGAGGTAGGAGCGGACGCGCTGCTCGACGCTCACCGATTCGTCATCGAGTTGCGCCAGGGCGCGGAGGGCATGAAGGTTGGTGACGGGAGCGGAGAAGTAGCCGGCGTGGCTCATCGCGCGCAGCTGGTTGTCGCTCACGCCGCCATAGTTGAACTCGCGGTGGAGCTGCGGCGTGTTGAAGCCGATTGCGAGCCCGCCCTGGCTGGCGCGGGTGTGGCAGAGCAGGCATTCGCTGCGGCCGGGGTAGCGCCAGAGCTGGGTGCGGACGGTGCCGGCGTCGTGGATGAGGAATGTCTCGTCGAGTCCGCCTTCCGGCACGAGCGTGGCGTTGGTCGTCGAGCCGTTCCAGCGGTAGGTGAGCCCGTACACATCCGAGCCATCACTGCCGTGGTGCCGCACCAGAAGGCGCGTTTCGATTCGCCGGCGCGAGGAGGGAACGCCGTTGGTCGTCTCGAGATCGAAGTGTTTCACCCAGACGGTGCCGGTGGGGAAGGCCCAGTTGTTGGTGGCGGCGAAGGTGATTTGCACGGCCGGCGGGACATAGAACCAGCGGGACTTGATGGCGTTGTCCGACCAGAACGGGTGGTTGATCTCGTAGGGAACAAAGCCGGTCTGCGGCGTCAGCGTGGCGAGGCTGCTGAAGACCCCGGCGTCCTCGAGCGTCTGCGGCGGCGGCGAAGCGGGGGCCGGAACCGCGATGAGACGCCGGATATCGTCGCTGCCCTGGTCGGCAACGAGGATGTCGCCGTTCGATGGATCCACGCCGAAGGCGGCGATGCCGGGATCGTCGGCGATGCGCATGAAGCCCGACACGTTGGTGCCGTCGTAGCGCAGCGACCAGATGTTGCCGGAGGCGTAGTCGCCGAAAATGTAGCTTCCTTGCAGCGCCGGAATCCGGCTGCCGCGATAGACGCGCCCGCCAATCACCGCGTTGCCCTGGTTGGTGGCGTTGCCGTGGCGGTAGGTGAAGATGGGCGGAATCAACGCCAGGCCGCCCGGCTGGGTGGCGGATTTGGGGCCGGCGTTCGTCCCTTCGCGGAAGGCCCAGCCGTAGTTTCCGCCCCGGGTCACGACGCTGATCTCCTCCAGCAGATCGCCGCCGACATCGCCGCAGAAGATCCGACCGGTCACGGGATCAATCGAGAACCGCCACGGATTGCGGAAGCCGACGGCGAACATCTCCGTGCGGACGTTGGCGGGGTTGACCGGCACGCCGTTGAAGGTGGTCGCGCCGACGAATGGGTTGTCCGCCGGGATGCGATAATGAATGGCGCGTCCCGCATGATTGGTGTTCGCCGGGTGCGGGTTCGGCAGGAGGCTGGACGGGCGCGCGGGCTCATCGACATCGAGGCGGAGAATCGATGACCAGAAATCCTTGTCGATGCGCTGGCTGTTATCGAGGCTGTCGTTCTGGTCGCCTTCATCGCCCAGCGAGACGTAAAGAAAACCGTCGGGCCCGAAATGCAGGTCGCCGCCATTGTGATCCGTGTGCTCGTCGAACATCGTGAGCAACGTCACCTCGGACGTGGCGAGGGCGGCATTCGGATTGTTGCTCGACACCTGGAAGCGCGCGAGCACCTGGTGCCGCCCCGTGCCGGCGCGCGTCGTGGTGTCGTCGGTGTAGAAGACGAAGAAGTAACCGTTCGTCGCGTAACCGGGATGAAACGCGAGCCCGAGCAAACCCTGCTCACCGCCGCCGGTCACGCGTGAGGAGAGATCGAGAAAGATGGCGCGGGTCGGCGCCGTGAGATTCGAGATCACGCTGATGCGGCCGGCCTGCTCGGCGATGAACAGGCGGTTCACCTCGCCCGGCGGCGCGGTCATCGCGACGGGATTGGGAAAGGTGGTGTTTCCAAAGGCGTTCGTGACGGCGTAGGAATACGTCGGGGGCGTCGAGGGCAGCCGCAACGAGGTGTTGGTCGGACGACTGGTCAAACCGTAAGGTTGAGAGGACGCCGGGCCGACGCAGACAAGGAAGACAAACGCACAACGCAGAAACGACATTGGCGGGAGAATGTCAGGCGTGCGCGGCGGTGTCAAAATGGGAACGATTTTCGCGGTCGTTGGCCCGCGGCCATTTTACAGGGCGCAACTTGAGGGCGTGTCGTTCAAACGAAAGGGGATCTCACGGCCCGCGAGCCGTCCTGGCTCGCAGCGCGTGGCCATGAAGGGAATCTTTCGAATCCCGCCGCACTCTCTCCGCTTCCACCCGCTGCGACCGGGGACCGGTCGCGGTCCGGAATTTGAGCAACACGCCCTTGAGACATGAGGTCAGGACATCGCTGACACCCCCGTTTGCCAGTGGCCGCGGAGCGCGGCGTTGACGCCGCTTCTACGTTGGGAGGCTATAGAGCAATCGTTTCCTTCCGGTCGTGTGGAGGTCGAAGCG
>JBDHQG010000050.1:0-12699 GCA_039806925.1 Limisphaerales bacterium | reverse complement strand
CCTCTCGCTCGTCAGCACGCGCATCGAGGCCGGCAATGGCAACGGCGTCATCGACGCCAATGAATGCGACCATCTCTTCATCGCGTTGATGAACGAAACCGGCGCGCCGCTCGCCGTCTCGCAGGTCGTGCTCGACTCGCTCACGCCCGGCGTCGCCGTCACGCAACAGCGCTCGGACTACGCCCCGTTCGGCGCGCTCGACATCCGCACGAACCGCGCGCCGTTCCAAATCCGCACCGCGCCGGACTTCGTGTGCGGCCAGCTCATCGAGTTCGCCCTCACCGTCACGCTCACCGGCGGAGGCGGCGGCACGTTCACCATTCCCTTCACCATGCCCAGCGGCGGCGCGGGCGCGCCCGTGCCGTTCGACAACGGGGCGAACCTCAACCTGCCTGACCTCGCCTCGGCCACCTCGACCCTCACCGTCGCGAACGCCGCGCCCTTCGTCGGCAAAGTCGCCGTCTCGCTCCACATCACGCATCCCTCGGCGGGCGATCTCGTGTTAAGCCTGCGCTCGCCCTCCGGCACCACCGTCCGCCTCGCGCGCAACCTCGGCGGCGCCACGGACAACTACGGCTCCGGCTGCAGCCAGGCCAATCGCACAACCTTCGATGACGCCGCGCCGACGAAAATCGTCGCCGGCACCGCGCCCTTCGTCGGCAGCTTCGTCCCGGAAGAGCCGTTGTCCGCCTTCCTCGGCGAAAATCCGAACGGCGACTGGCAACTGCTCATCAGCGACACCGTGGCCGGCGACACCGGCGAACTGCGCTGCTGGTCGCTCCTCCTCTCGCCGCCCGATTGTGACGCCGGCGGCGGCGCATGCGACAGTTGCACGCCGAACTTCACCGGGCGTTTCAATGTTGAATTGCCCTCCACCACCACGCGCTTCGTGCGCAACGGCGTGCCCAGCGGCTGCGGCAGCGCGAAGGCCTGCCCCGCCGTCACCACCGGCGCGCGCCTGTTCTACCGCGTCCACCTCGTCACCAACACCGGCCCGGAAACATGCGTGACCGCCGTGCTGACCGACCTTTGCCGCGCCAGCAACCTGCGCCTGCACGCCGCCGCGTATCTCGGCAGCTACAATCCCGCCGACCCGTGCGCGAACTATCTCGGCGACACCGGCACGGAATTGGCCGCCGGCTCGGCCAGCTTCTCCTTCGCCGCGCCAAGCAACGCCGTCATCGCCATCGTCGTCAGCTCGCCCGTCACCGCGACGACGTGCCCTGTGAGCTATAGCGTGCAACTCCACGGCCTGCCGTGTCCGCCGCCCACGCTGCACATCGACAGGACCGCCAGCCCGGACGAGGTGCGGCTCCACTGGAGCACCGCCTATCCGTTGTTCGACCTCCAGCGCTCGCTGAATCTGAACGGCGCGGGCCCCTATCCGTTCGTGAACGTCGCGACGCTGCCGGTGGTGGTGAACGGCGACTACTCCGTCACCAACGCGACCACCGGACGCGACGCCTACTTCCGCCTGCGCAAGCCGTAGGCCGGGAAACCGCGCCGCGCCGCGCGTTCGCTCCACACCGCCTTGAATTCATCGTTGGGTTCAAGGCGGCGCTTTTGATTTGGCCGGAGCGATTCCAACAATGGCGACACCGCACGGTAGCCGCACTGCAATCAAACCAGTCCAAGCCGGGCGAAAGAGATTGCGGACCGCGAGCCGTCCCGGCTCGCAGCGCGTCGCCACGAAGGGAATCTCTCGAATCCCGCCGCGACTTTCTCCGCCTCCACCCGCTGCGACCGGGGACCGGTCGCGGTCCGTGCCGCTGCGGCACCACCGCGCTGAGTCCATCCGTGGTTGAACTGCGGTTTTCAGGTTCAACGATTCAACCGTTTCACTGTTCACCTGATTTATTGCCGCGTCCTCCGTCCGGCCTCCGCGCTCTCGCGCCAGCGGCGGAAGGTTTCACGTCGTTGTTCCTCCCAATCCCGGTAGCCGGGACTGCGGCGGAAATTCGCATAAGCTTCGCCTTCTCCAACGAAGCCGGGCGCATATCCAACGGACCAGCCGGTGCCCTCCCGCAGGCCGGCGAGATCGACGTCGCCCGCGCTCAACCGCTGGCTCGAGCGCACGCGCGCCTCCTGAAACACACCGCGCTCGGTGAGCCGGTGCTGATTGGTCGTCAGGTTCATGAACGCGTTCCATTCCGTCTCGGAATTCAACTCACGCCCGCGCCGGTCCAGCAGGTAGGCGCCTTGTCCGGCGTAGATCACATTCGTCTCCCGCCAGTCCAGGCGAGGCGGCCGCGCCGCGCGGTCATACCGGGCGAGGCCCAGCAACGTCCCCTGGCTGCGGTCGAAAACGCAATCCTCCCAATGCGCCGCCAGCCCGCCCTGCGCCACCGATTCCAGATCGAACAACGTGGACGTGGCGAAAACGCTGCGCGCGACGCGCAGCTCGACCGTTCCGCTCTGCTGCCTGTTCCACGCGAATCCCCGGTGAATGACCCACAGGCAGTTCTCCGCCTCGATCCGGATCGTTTCCGCCTCCCCGCCGCGCAAGCCCACGCCCGTCGCGGCATTTCCCAGCACCAGGCTGTTTCGCAAATACGCGTGAACCCCTGGCGAGAGCGCGATGAGCGGGCGATAGGGACGGAGGTCATTTCCGGAGGCCAGGCGCCGCGCGCCGCGGAGGAGCACGCCCATGCCCGACGGCGGGGCGCGCAACAGCCGGCAATTGAGCAGGTGAAGAGTTCCGCTCTCCACGTAAACCAGCGGCGAGGCGTTGATCCGATCCGTGCGGCGAATCAGCGTGAAACCCTCCACGGCCAGCGGCGCCTTGGACGAGATCAACGGCTGGCCGTTGTTCGTCGCCACCAGCGTCGGCGTGAAGCCCGCTGCGGCCCGCAACGTGACGGGCTTGTCGATCAGGAACCCGTCCGTCAACTGCTCGCCGGAAAAACGCGCCTCGATGAGATCGCCCGCGTCGCTCGCGGCCACCGCGCCGGCCAGCCGCGCGTGGGTGCCGAAGCGGCCGCGAACATGATAGCCATCGCCGGTGCAGCGGCAGAGCAGCGAGTTGATGATCGCCGTCCGGCCGCTCTGGTCCAGCGCCACGATGACAGCGCCGCACAAGACGGCGGCGGCCAGCCCTGCGGCGAAGGCGCGCCTTGCCCGGCGACGAAACCGGCCCTTCCGTTCGATCCATTGCGCGAAGGCCGCCACGACCTCGCTGGCGCAGGCGAAGCGCTCCTGCGGATGGGGCGCGAGCAACCGGTCGATGATGGACGCGAGCGCCGCCGGGATTTCTGGATTTCCCTGACGCGCGGGAGCCGGCTGGCCGCGGGCCGCGGCTTGCAGCACTTCGTCCGTGGACGCGCCCTCGTAAATCGTTCGTCCCGTCACGAGATGATGCAGCAGCGCGCCGAGGCCGAACAAATCGCTGCGGGCGTCGATGGCTGCGCCGCGCGCCTGTTCGGGCGACATGTAGTGCGGCGTGCCGGCGATGGTTTTCGTCCGTCCGGCTTCGTCGGCGCAGACTGGTTCGGCGAGCCCGAAGTCCGCCAGGCGCACGCGATCGAGTCCGCCTTCGAGGAGGACGTTCGACGGCTTGATGTCGCGATGCAGCACGCCCCTCGCGTGCGTGGCCTCCAGCGCGCGGGCGAGTTGCAGCCCGATGCGCGCGACGTCATCCGCGCCAAGTTTCGGCGTTTGCCGGAGCTGCCCTTCCAGCGTGCCTTCGGCATGGAACGGCATGACGAGGTACGGCAGTCCTTTCTCGCGTCCAGCCGAAAAAATGGCGACGACGTGGTCATGCTGGAGCGAGGCGATGGTGCGGGCCTCGTTCAGGAAACGCGCGGCGTCAGCGTCGTTCCAGGCGCGGTTGGGCGAGAGAACTTTCAACGCCACGTCGCGATGGAGCGTGGGATCGTGCGCCTTCAACACGACGCCCATGCCGCCGCTGCCGGCGATCTCGAGTATTTCGTAGCCGGCGAAGGAGCCGATGGCGTCGGGCCGTTCCGGCGGATCAAACGCGGCGAGCACGGCGGCTTCAGCGCCCAGGCGTGAACTGGAGTCGAATCCGCCGAGCGCCGTTTCCATCAAGTGCGCGAGCGCGGAGGAAGGCTTGCCCGGCGCGGCGGCGAGTTGAACCGGGCCGAGCGCCGCGAGTTGTTCCCGTGTGATGGTGTCGAGATCGTGGGCGCAGTCGAGGCAGGTGGCGAGATGGTCTTCGACCTGGCGCGAATCAGAATCAGCAAGCGTGCCGGCCGCGAAGGCTTGAAGCGACGTCCGGGGTGGACAGTGCTCAGGCATGGCCCATTGACTCCGCGAATTCCAGCGGATCGCCCAGCTCGTCGATCTTTTGCTTGAGCCGGCTGGTCACGCGCGAGCGGGCGATGTAGAGCGCGTTGAGGCTGACGCCGAGTTCGCGGGCGACCGCATCGGCGTCCTCGCCGAGAACAGCGGTGCGCCAGAAGCCGTCCCAAGTCGCGTCCTTGAACTCGCGGCGAATCTGATCGGCGGCCCAGCGGACGAGGTGGGATTGATATTCGCGACGCCAGGCGTCCTCGGCGGCGGAGTCCGGCGTGATCTCGGCGAAGTGTTGAATCGTCGTTTCGCCGGCGGGCGCCGGGCGCCGGGCCTGTGCGGCGAGATGATTGTTCAGCTTGCTGCGGACGACGGTGAAGAGCCAGTTGCGGAACGAGCTGCGCGCGGCATCATACTCGAACTTCGGCAGGGCGAGCGCGACGGCCTTGAGAACTTCCTGGGCGACATCGGACGCGTCGGCTTCGCCCAGCCCGCGGCTGCGGCAGAAGCCGAAAATCAGCGGCGTATAGAGGGCGATGAACTGCGACCACGCGGCCTCATCGCGCGCATCGCGGAGGCGCAGGAGCAGCGAAGGACGGGTGGGCGTGTCCCGTTGCATCATCGCAGTGTGGGAAGCAGACGCCGGGAATTCAAGGAGAAGCTCGTGATATTGAGGGTACGTTGTTCAAATGCCGTTACCACGTCGGAGCGCGAGCCGTCCCCGGCTCGCAGCGCGTCGTTCGGAAGGCGAGGCTGGCAAATTTCCACGATGCCAGTGCGCTTCACCCGCTGCGACCGGGGACCGGTCGCGCTCCGCCATCCCGACCCAATGGAGCCACTGCCCGTGCGATGGGGTGTGATCCGAAGTGGCGGTCAGAGGAGGCGGGTGGTGTGGACTGCGGAGGCAGGACTCCGCTTTGGCTGCACCTTCCGTCCACCCGACGCGCTTTGGCTGCATTCACCGTGCAGCCAAAGCGGAAACAGGTTTCCGCAGTCCATGCCTTCTCCGGTGTTGCCCGCCACTTCCGATCACACCCCGTGCGATGCCCCACCTCGACAAGGTCATGGGTGGGTGGCAAGGTTTCGTCGTGTCTGCGGTGAAACTAGAACAATTGCGCGAGCTGATTCGCTCGTTTGGATCGTGTGTCGTCGCCTACTCCGGCGGCGTGGATTCGGTGTTTCTCGCCCGGGTGGCGCGGGATGTGTTGGGGAACAAATCGCTGGCGGTCATCGCTGATTCCGCGAGCCTGCCGCGCCGCGAACTGGCCGAGGCGCTGGAGATTGCGGAGCGGTTTCAGATTCCCGTGCGCGTCGTGAAGACGGACGAATTCAACAACGCCGAGTATCTCGCGAATCCTGTGAACCGTTGCTATTTCTGCAAGCACGAGCTGTTCACCGAGCTGGAGCCGCTGGCGAAGGCGGAGGGTTTCGCGGTGATCGCCTATGGCGAGAATGCGAGCGACGCGGGGGATTTCCGGCCGGGCGCGCAGGCGGCGAAGGAGTTTCAGGTGCGCGCGCCGCTGAAGGAGGCGGGGCTGACCAAGGCGGAGATTCGCGAGCTGTCGGCGCAGCTCGGGCTGCCGACGGCGGACAAACCGCAGATGGCGTGCCTGAGCTCGCGCATTCCCCACGGTGAGGCGGTGGCGCCGGAGAAACTCCGGATGATCGAGGAAGCCGAGGTGATGCTGCGTGATTTGGGATTCTACGATCTGCGGGTGCGGCATCATGAGCTGAGGGTTTCGAGTTTCGAGTTTGGGGCACCGCGTACTGTCGCGACGACGGGAGATTCGGGAAACTCGATCCAGGGCGGGAAGCCTCAAGCCGTTCAACACCTGGCCCGCATCGAAGTGGGGCCGGGCGAGATGAGGAAGTTTCTCGAGGGCGATTTGCCGGGGAGGATTTCATCCGCGCTGCGCCAGATCGGCTACGCACATGTGACGCTGGACCTCGCCGGCTACCGGCGGGGCGGCCTGCCGCACCCGTAGGGCAGCGCTTCCAGCTCGATATTTCCCGCGCAATTCTCATCACCCTTGGCGTGCTTGGCGCCCTTTGCGTGAGGCATTGATGGTTCTGATGCCAACTCCGCACGAACTCTGGTGAAACAGCGCGCGTGCCGGAGAAAGGGCCCAAGGCTCCCGCAGATTCAGAGAAGCCACCGATGGATTTCCAAATCGGCGGCTGTCCTGAATCTGTGGGAAAATCCCCGCTCGCAGCGCCGCGCCCCACCTGTTCCGACCGGCGCAGAAACAGGAGAACCGATGACAGCCTCACTGGATTTCAAAGCGATTGGGTGGCCGAACATGGCTGCGCCCGGAGACGGGCGCACTCCGGATCGTTTGGGCATCACGCCCTCCAGTGGCGTCCGATGGCAGGGGGGTGATTCAACGCGGGCGAGGGAGCGAATCGGGCTCCTGCGGAGCTCATCCGCTCCTCCAGCCCGCCGGTCTCATCTCGCGCGCTTTGCATTGCACCCCGACGGCGTTGAGCGCCGGGGTTTATGTTTCCAGGATGGCGCGCACGGCGGTGGCGAGGGCGTTCACGCGGGTTTCCAGCGGGAAATCCGACGGCGCTTCCAGGGTGTAGGAGTGCCGGGTCTTGTAGGTCAGGAGCCAGAAGGCTTCGGGCCATTGCGGGCGCGAGCGCGGGTCCGCGCCGGGCCGGATGACGCCGCCTTGCGCGGGCCGGCCTTCGATCTCCGGCGAGAGATCGATGGGGCATACCTGGGCGACGCGGCGGATCGTTTCCTCGGCGCGGGAGGGGCGGTTGTCGGGGTTCAGTTCGTAGAGGTAGAACCCGTGTGATTCCCAATCCTCGTGCAGGCAGATGGTGAGGTCGAAGGAGGGCTGGCGCTTGAGCCATTGGACATGGGCGCGCGTCTCGGCGGCCTCGGGGTGGAGATACTGCCGGTTCAAGTCCAGCCCGCGGGCGTTCTCGCGGCGGTTTGCCGGGAATCCGGTGGGGTTGAGGCACGGGCAGAGCCAGAGCGCGGCGTCGTGGGGCCAGGGGTTCTCGCGCAGGAGTTGCGCGATGGCCAGCGGGCCGGCGGGCTCGTCGCCGTGGATGCCGGTGGACAGATAGATTCTGCGACAAGGTCCGGCCCCGGGGCGCTTCCACGCGGGCAGCTCGAAGCCGGGCCCGGACGGGATGGCCTCGAAGGTCCAGCCGGCGGCCAGGGCGTGGCCGCGGATGTCGCGGAGGACGGAGTGGATCTCGATTCCTTCGCCGTGGTAGCCGTCGTGGTTCCTGCCGAGCTTCTGCATGGCTCTTCAAAGCATGGAAGCCCGGCAGTGGCAAGCCGGGGGTCTTAAGCCGGAACGAGGCCGTTGAAGCAGGACAGGCTGGAAGCGCTGTCTTACGGGTGCGGCAAGGTCGCCTGGCGATGCAGCGTTTCCAGGGGGCGGGAACTTTGAACATGACTTCCTTGATCTGATCCCGCAGCTTTACAGGCCGCAACTTTTGGCCGTTAACGGTTTGGTAAGAGAAGCGATATTCTGTCTATGCCACAGTTTGCCTATAAAGCGAAACGACGTACGGGAGAAATGGTCCAGGGCGTTTTGGACGTGGCGGATCGCGCGGCGGCGCTGACGCAGATTGAGCGGCTCGGGCTGTTTCCGGTGATGGTGGATGCGTCGAAGGGCAGCCTGGCGGCGGCGGAAAAGGCGGAGAAGGCGAAGTCAAAGGACGCCGCTCCAAATCCAAAGGCGGTGCAGCTGCCGGCGATTTTCGGCAAGCGCCGCCCGCGCAAGCCGAAGCTTCAGGAGCTGGCGACGTTCACCACGCAGCTCTCCAATCTGCTCAAGTGCGGCATGCCGTTGACGGTGGCGTTGCAGAGCATGTCGCATCTCGAATCCAAGGGCATTCCGAAGGATGTCAGCAAGGAGCTGCGGCAGGAGGTGATGGAGGGACGGAGCCTGTCTGACGCGATGGGCCGGCAGCCGCACATCTTCTCGGATCTCTACCGGAACATGGTGCAGGCGGGCGAGCAATCGGGCGCGTTGACGGAGGTGTTGAAGCGGCTGGCGGATCATTTCGAGCGGTTTGCGGAGGTGCAGTCGCGCTTCATGTCGGCGTTGATTTACCCCTGCGTGGTCGCGTGCGTGGGCGTGGTGATCATCATCTTTTTCATGACGTTCATGCTGCCGAAGTTCATGTCGATCTTCACCGGCCTGAGCGTGCCGCTGCCGCTGGCGACGCGGATTTTGATGAACATCAGCACGTTCTTCGGAAGCGTGACGAACTGGATCATCATGGGGCTTGTCGGCGCGGTGCTGGGCGTGTTGTGGGTGCGTTTCAAGGCCACGGCGGAGGGGCGGCGCAAGATCGATGGCTGGAAGATGAACGCGCCAATCGTGGGCAAGGTGGTTCGCCTGAATTTGTTCGGGCAGTTCGCGCGCACGCTCTCCACGCTGCTCATCAACGGCGTGCCGGTGTTGACGGCGCTGAAGATCACGGAAGCCATCGTCCCGAACACGATGGTGAAGGAAGCCATCGCGCGCACGCGCGAGCAGGTGACGGACGGCAAGACCATCGCGCAGCCGCTGGCGCAGTCGAAACTGTTCCCGCAGCTGATGATCGACCTGCTGAAGATTGGCGAGGAAACCGGCGATGTGCCGGGCGCGTTGCAGAACATCGCGGACACCTACGAGAACGAGCTGAGCGTGCAGCTGCGCGTGCTGACGAACTTGATCGAGCCGGCGATGATCATCCTGATGGCGATTGGCGTCGGCGGCCTGCTGTTCAGCATTCTGTCGGCGATGTTTGCCATCACGAGCAGCTTGAACCGGTGATGTTTGGGAACGCGAACAATTTTGAGAGGCAGACCAGGCGCCGCGCCTTTACCCTTCTCGAGCTTCTTATCGTCGTGGCGATCATGGGCATCGTGATGACGATCAGCGTGCCGTTCATGAACACGGCGATCACGGGCAACAAAGGCATCAACGGTGCGATGCGGCTGGTGCAGGAGGCGTGCGCGGATGCGCGGGCACTGGCGATTTTGCGGCATTCCACGGCGACGATGACGGTTCGCGCCGACGGGAGCATTGACGTGCGCGAGGGGGGTGGTTCGACGAGGAAGAGCCGCATGGAATCAGCGGACGTCGCAGGGAATGAATGGCGCATGGAGGATCGGCCGGTGCCGACGGGCAAGAGCTCGGGCGGCGGTCGCGTGGAGATGCGGCACAAGTACCCCGCGAAACTGCCTGAGGGTGTCGGCATCTACGCGATTCTCGCCAACGGCATTGACGCGACGGATTTGGAACAGGCCGAGGTGAGGTTTTATGCGGATGGAACGTGCGATGAATTCAATGTCATCCTCGATCAGCCCGAGAACGGGGAGCGGCGCCAGGTATGGCTCGAAATAACGACGGGTATCACTGACATCGAGACGGATCCCGCCAAGTTTCCAGACCATTCTGCTCAGTAGGATGAAGCAAACGATGCCAAAACGATCACAGCGGCGCTCCGGTCGGATCGTCGCGTTCACCCTGCTGGAAGTGATGGTGGCGTGCGCGATTTTCTTCATGGTCGCGTTTGCGATTCTGGAGATGGTGACGCGGGGGTTGGTGGCGGTGCGGGCGATTCAACAGCGTGAGCCGGATCCCGGCATCATTCTGGCAATGTATTCGACGAACAAGGCGTGGGAGGAGATGACGATTTCCGGCAACTACGAAGACATCGCTCCGGGGATGTATCCCGGCTATCGCTGGGAACTGTATGCGCATCGCTACATGGAGACGAACGATCACCTCTTCATTGTGGAGGTGATGAGCTACGGCGAGGGCAAATCAGGTCGTGGACCCTCGACGGCGTCGACGATGTTCTTCTCGCCGAACTCGAAGCCGGGATCGGGACTGGGAGGTTTGAGGTGAGGCTGCGATTGACATCGCGAGCGGGGCGTTCGGGAGTCGGCTTCACGATCCTCGAACTGATGCTGTCGATTGGCATCTTCGCGCTGATCCTCACGGCGATTTACACGATTTGGATCGCGATCCTGAAGGGGACGCGCGCGGGCCAGAAGGCCGCGGCGGAAGTGCAGCGGGCGCGGGTGAGCATGCGAGCCTTGGAAGGGGCTTTCAACGGCGCGGTGCGGTTTCAGGAGAACTTGGGCCAGGGGCCCCTGGGCCGGCGGAAGAATCGCTATACGTTCATCGCGGAGAGGGATGGCGACATGGCCTTTGTGGAATTCGCGGCGCGGTTGCCCGAGGGCTTCTTGGGCAGTGAACAGTATCAGCAGCAACAGCAGAAGGTGCGGCGAGTCCGGTTTAGCACGGAGGCAGGCAAGGACGGCGCTTACAATTTGTTGATGACCCAATGGCCGATTCTGTTGCCGGACAATCCGGCGACGGCCTACAAGCCTTACACGATCACGTTGGCGAAGGACGTGACGCATTTTCAGGTGGCGATGTTTGACACGTCCAAGGGGGAATGGCTGGACCAATGGACCACAACGAACTTGCTGCCGAAAATTGTGCAAATCTCGCTGGGCTTGGGAAAATCGTCCGTCAGTGGCAAACCTTCGGAACTGGTTTACAGCGTTGTTGCCCTGCCAAGTGATGGAGTGGGCGCCGGCATGCAGGGCCAGCCGGGGGGACTTCCTCCCGGCGCGCTGCCACCGGGCAGCATTCCGCCCGGAAGCGGCATTCCCGGCAGCTTGCCAGGCGGCAATGCTCCGGGCGGTGGGAATATCCCGAAAGGATTCCCATGAAGGTATCGCAACTTCAGGCGAACCGATCAGGCATCGCGCTGATTGTAGTGCTGATTGTCATCGTCGTGCTGGGGATTCTGGCCGGTGGATTCGCCTACACCATGCGTGTGGAAACGACCCTGGCGAGGCATGCGTCGTTCAACTCGGAGTTGGACTGGATCGGTCGGGCCGGCGTGAACTATTGCCAGTGGGTCTTGTCGCAGGCGTGCCCTCAGGAGCCCTATGATAGTTTGGACCAAATCTGGGCCGGCGGACCAGGAGGCAAATGCACTAACGAAACTATTGTGCGTTCAGGCATCCCGATCCCGGTCGGGAATGGAAGCTTCACCTGGAAAATCGAGGACAATGACCGTTACTTCAACATCAACGTGGCGGACGAGATTGTCCTGAACGAGGCGTTGACCTTGATCGGCGTGGATGCTGCGCAGATGACAACGGTCGTGAACTCGATCTTGGATTGGCGGGATGCGGACAAAAATCCTCGCATTAGTGGCGCGGAATCGGAGGCTTACGAACAGCAGGATCCACCCTACGAAGCGAAGGATGGACCGATTGACGACATGTCTGAATTGCTTTTGATTCGGGGAATCAGCGCGAGTCCAGGCATTTACTACGGGTCAGGAGGAGGCGGAATGCCGCGCATCGTGAATCGCGCAGCAGGACAGCAGAGCGTATTTGAGGAGCCCAATTATGCGGTTGGTTTGGTCAATCTTTTCACTGCGCTTTCAGGCCCGACGGTAAACATCAACACGGCCTCGGCAGATGTTTTGCAACTGATGATGCAGATCGATGAAAATTATGCCCAACGCATCATTCAAGGGCGCTCTCCCGTGGGTGAGGTCGAGGGTTTGATGGGAGCCGGAGGCTATCCAACCATCGGCGAGGTTTATCGGAGGGTGCCGGACCTGCCAGTTCCTCCGGAGATTTTGGCGCGCTATTTCGGCGTGAAAAGCCAGGTTTTTAAGGCAGAAATCACGGCCACGATGGGTAGCACCAGCCGCAAATACATCGCTGTGCTCCGACGCATGTCAGCCAAGGACACCCGGGTGCTCACCTTTTACTCCAGCAATCCCGAGGCGGGAGAGTGAGCCGTATCATCTTCATCACGGGGACTGACACGGGCGTGGGTAAGACGACAGTCGCACGCCTGCTACTTTGTCACCTGCGCAACAGTGGAATCAATGCCTTGGCGATGAAGCCCTTTTGTTCTGGAGGGACTGATGATTTGGATGCGTTTCGCAGTATCCAAGGTGATGAGTTGCCCCGTAAAATCTTGAACCCATATTACTTCCCTGAGCCTCTGGCACCCGCCGTAGCTCGCCACGAAACCGCTCGCCGCATCACGCTTAAATCAGTGTTGGCCACTGTGGAAAAAGCTGCCAGACGCTGTGAATGCCTGCTGGTCGAAGGGGCCGGTGGATTGCTCGTTCCCGTCACCAGGCGCATGATGGTCGCCGATATTATTTCCGCTCTGAAGTGTGACGTGATTGTTGTAACGAGGAACCAAATTGGAACTTTGAATCACACCTTGTTGACCGTTGAAGCGCTCCGACGACGAGGCATCGGGAGGATTAAAATAGTTTTTTCAGAAACGAAACAAACTGATGCCTCGTCGAAATCGAATACTCAATACCTCTCTGAACACCTTGAAAACATTGGCGTTTATCGAATCCCGCAGTTCTCCAGCAGGTCGCATAACGAGCTCGCGAAAATCACCGGCGCCAAAAAAATAAAAAAAACTCTTG
>JBDHQG010000661.1:0-2891 GCA_039806925.1 Limisphaerales bacterium | reverse complement strand
CGCATTGCGCCGGCACGACGGCGTGCTGGCGGCGATGAAGGCCAGGGCAATCCAAGCCAACAAATTCGGTCTCATTTCGGTAATCACTCCTCCAATGCGCGAACGCGGACAGAAAAGGGCCACGATGGAGAGAATTATTTTTGGCTGGGAGAAAGGAGCAGCGGATCAGCCGGAGAACGGGCGTCCTGCGCACGACTGTCGGGCGTATCACCCGACAGAGCGGGCCAGTGGCGCTCTGTTGAAATGATCGAGTCAGAGAAGACCAGCACCGTAGGTGCGACATCTTTGTAGATCGCGGCCCGCGTGTGAGGCTCTTTAGCTCCGTCAGGAGCGGCACATGTCGCTCCTGACGGAGCTAAGGAGAATCATGACTTCGGCTCTTCTACAAATATGCCGCACCTACGGTGCTGGAACGGAAGGGTTCACGTTGGTTGGATAATCTCTACTGAGCAGCGCGTGACCCTTTCCACCGGGAACTCCAACGAATAGATCTGGTTCAGGAGGAGGCTCGGAGAACCCTGAACCTACGGCCGCGGGCGGAACGCCTGCCAGCGTTCCTGCAATTCGGCGACGGACAACGGAGCCATGCCGAGACCGAGCTGGAGTTTGTTCGCGGACAGAATCTCGGCTTCCCGCTGGAGTTCGTGGAGCGGCTCCGTGGTCGGCGAGACGTCCCAGACGCGGGCGGTTCCGTCCGGGCTGTAGGTGATCACTTCGCGGCCGTCCGGGCTCCATTCGCCGGCGCTGACCTGGTGGTTGTGAATGAGCGGCGGCGTCACCGCTTCGCCGGAAGCGGCGTCCCAAACGCGCGCTGTTTTGTCCATTGAAACGGTGAGCAGCAGACGGCTGTCAGGACTGAAGCTGGCGTGCCAGATATAGGAGGCGTGGCGCAACGGGGGCGTGGCGGCGAGGCCGGTGGCCGCATCCCAGACCACAGCGGTCGTGTCCTCGCTGCCGGTGACGATGAATCGTCCGTCCGGACTGTAGGCCGCGAACAAAACGCCATCGCGATGGGCCAAGGGCGGGCCGACAGATTCGCCGGTCTCCGCGTTCCAGACGCGTGCTTCGCGGGATAACTGGGAGATGTCGGACGGCGCGGTCACCACCCGTTTTCCATCCGGGCTGAACGACGCCCAATACACGTCGCAGACGTGTTTCATGGGCTGGCCGACACGTTCGCCTGTCGCCGCATCCCACACTTGCGCGGTGTGATCGCGGCTGGCGGTGACGACGCGTTTGCCGTCCCGACTGAACTCCGCGGTTCGAACCGCTCCTCGATGACGCAACAGCGGAGCCACCAGTTTTCCGCAGGATGGATCCCAGATTCCTGCACTGCCGTCAGTGCTGGCCGTCAGCAATCGCGTTCCGTCCGCGCTGAACTCCACGCTCGCGATGACGTTGCTGTGCGCTGCGAACGAAAGGGTGACGGCTCCCGTGAGCGCGTCGAGGATGGTGACGGCTCCATTGGTGGAGCCGATGGCGATCTGATGGCCGCTCGGATTGAATCGGCCGGCGGAGATGGCGACGGCGACACGGTTCGACGCCAGCAGAGCGCCGCTGGAACGCTCCCAGAGCTTCACCCAACAATCCCGTCCCCCCGTGGCGATGCGATTTCCGTCCGGGCTGTAGGCTGCGAAGGTCACGCGTTCGTCGTGGCGGAAAGTGTGCCGCGCCACCGAGGTGGTTTCGATATCCCAGACACGGATCGATTCATCCTGTCCTCCGGTCAGCAACCATTTGCCGTCCGGGCTGAACGCCACGACCACCACATAGCCGGCGTGATGCAGCCACGGGGAAGCCGGCAGGCCACTGGCCGTGTGCCACAATCTCGCGGTGCCATCCCAACTGGCGGTGGCAAGCCGCAAACCGTCCGGGCTGAAGATCGATCGTCCCACGCCGCGCGCGTGGCGCATCGCGTCGCCCGTCGGCAGACCGGTGGCGACATCGTAGATGCGGGCGAGGCCATCCCAACTGGCGATCGCGATCCGTTTTCCATCCGGACTGAGCTGGCAATCGAAGAGATCCCCGAGCGGCGACTGCAGCAACATCAGTTGCCGGCCCGTCGCGAACTCCCACACGCCAAGGCCGCAAGGCTGGGAGCCGAACATGCCGCAGAACATACTGCCATCGCGGGATATTCTGAGGTGGTGGATGGTCCAAGGAAACGTCAGAGGCGAACCGACCGGTTCTTCCGAGGAAAGGTTCCAGCGGTAAAGCTTGTAGTCCCGCTGGAGCGCCAGCGCGCGTTCGCCGCCACTGGAGACGAGCGTTTCCAAGTACGGTCCCTTGGAACCGGCAAGTTGGTTTCCGTTTGTGTTCCAATACCGGTCATGCACGACCAGTCCCTCGGGAGACTCGACGAGCAATCGGTCCTGCGGAATCTCACCCGGAAACGCCGGAGTCTCGCTGACGCCGTGGACCGCGGACTCACCTGGGGCGGTGCGTCGAAAAAGTTCCGAGGTGTGCGGCACGAGGCTCTCCAGCGTGGTGCCGCTTCTGAAATCCCATACGCTGCCGCGCCCATCTTCCCGCATGGCCACGACGCGCCGGCTGTCCGCGGTAAAATCCGCCTGCACCACGAAATGGTCCATGAAACCAACATGCACCAGCCTGGGGATGAACCGCCGCGTCGCGGCAATGCGCCGCCGGTGAATCTCTTCCCGTGCCGCGTCGCCTTGTTCCAATCGCATGGCCTCCACGAACCACAGCAATGCCGCCGCGTGGTCGCCATTCGCGACGAGCTTGTTTCCGCTGCTGACATTCAGGAGCACCAGCTGGCGACGGGACTCTTCCGTCTTGGCCTGCGATACCTTGCGCGCCTCGTCGGCGTCGCGGCGCAGTTGAGTTTGAATGTGCTCGGCATCGACAGCGCGCCGGCGCGCCTCGCGTTC
>JBDHQG010000660.1:0-2893 GCA_039806925.1 Limisphaerales bacterium | reverse complement strand
AGGCCGGATGGCGAGGCGCGAGGAGGGAAGATGTCCTTCACGGACCTCTGACCGACGAGCAACGAAGCCAGACGGCCTTTTCCCCGATAACCCTCCGGGCGGCGGGTCTTTTGGCCCGGGAACTTCGTCGCTCCTCGGTCGCAGGGCACTGCGGCCATGCTCCCTCGTCGCTCCTCGTCCCGGCCCAAAATCCCTCGCCGCAGCTTCTCCCAGCATTTTCAGACAGGCTCTTAGCGCATTCTCTTTGTTCCCCGTCGTTTCACCAGCGCTATGAACACGAGAAAGCCGGCGCAGGCCAGGGCGAGAACCATCTGCTCCCGGGGCTTGGGCGGCAGGATCAAAAAGAACCCGTTTCCCTTGATGAGAGATGAGAAGCTGGAGACGCAGAAGGGCATCAGAAAGAGGCGAAATGTCTGCCAGCCAGCGTTCCTCGTTTGGCCGGGATTGGAGACGCTCAAAATCAGGGCCGCGCCAATGACGATGCTGATGCCGACGGAATTGAGCCAGATGCGGGGCGAGGGATCGAAATAAAATGTACGCCATCATCAGCCGCGCATTCGTTCGAGAATGTTCCGGGTGATCTGCTGCGCGCGACGATCCGGACCTTGCGGCGAGGTGTAGACGGATGGCCGCACGTAACCCGGCGGCGCGCTCAATCCATCCGCCCACCAGCAGGTGGCGGCGTTGAAGACAATGTTGCCTCGCGGCCCGGGATAGACCGTCGCCGTGAACCGGCCTCCATTCAGTTTGCCCGGAGCCGACTGGGTGGGCGCGGTCGCCACCACTTCAAGCCCGGGGATGGGCGCCGGATCTCCGTGCCATTCCCAGCCGACGAGCCCTGGGATGCCCTCGCCCTTCTTCATGCCGGTGCCCGCGAAAACCCAGTGCTCCGGCATTGCGCAGACCCAATCCGCACCGCCCGTCACCGGCCCCGTGCTGTGGGCGCCGATCAGTTCGTTGGCGTAAGGGCGTCCGTGGTTCAGCGAATTCATCGCCTGAAACTCGTGCGTGCCGCCGGGCGGACCAAAGACGCCGATGCGTTCGAACGCACGATTCGGAACGCCGCCCGCATCCGCCGCGAGCGCGATCCGTCCGCACACCGCGTTACCGGAAAAAAATCCCACGCTCACTCCCGCTTGAATCGCCGACTGCACGTTGCGGAACATCTCGATGGACCAATATTCATCGTGGCCGACGGAGAGCAGCCCTTTGCCGCGAAGCAATCCGCGCGGATCCGCGTGCGTATCCAGATTCGAGATGTAGGTGACATCGTGGCCCTGCTCTTCCAGCCAGTAAGCGAAGGGAAACTCCCACAGGAACCACTCGCCGGAACCGGTGCTCAACGGCGCGTCCAGAATCTGACAGTACTTCCCGTAGGGCCGGTTGTAGCTGACCTGGACATTACCGCCCCACCACCACTGATGTTCGCCATTGTCATACAGGGCGAACTGATCCGGCCAGCGGTTGTAAGCCTGCCAGGTGTTGTCGGAACACTGAAACACGAAGTCCGCGCGGCGATCATCGCGCACGATGAAGATGATGTAACTCTGCCAGCCTTCGCGCGCGGCGGTGAGCTTGCCGACGTAAACGCCGCTCACCCAGTCGGGCGGAATCTTCAGGGACGCATACTGTTTCCAGCGGCAATCGCGCACGCGCCTGGCACCCACCGGCGGGTCGGCTTGGGGTTCGCCCGCGAACGGACCGAGCGTCCGCATGAACCTCCCGCCAGTGCCGCCGTAATATCCCAGACGATACAGGTCGATGGTGAAGGACGAGGCGGGGTTTGTGCTGACGAAAAACTCGATTGTTTCGCCGGCCCGCACGCTCGTTCGCGAACAGTAACCCTCAATCGTCGGACAGCGATGCTTTGTCGCGGCGTCAACCCGCGTCTTCGCCAGCATCCAGTCACGCGTCCCCGGTCGCGCGTTCTCGCGGCGAATGATTCCCGGTTCCGACCCCTGGAGGGAGACGCATCCCGGCAGCGCCGCCGCCGCGCCGATTCCCACCGCCGCCTTGAGCGCCTCGCGGCGCGAGATGCCTGCCCGTGATTGATGTTTCATATCGAGACTCGCCAAAGTTTGGGTTGAGAGGATTGAACGAAACGAATCGACCATCAAACCTCCCGGCTGGCAACTCTCCGATGTCCCCGGCGCGGTTTCGGGTGCGATTTGGCAATCGTTGGCCTTGACGAAACAACGTGCCCCGAGAACTCTCACCCGTCACCAGCAACCAGCATCAAAGCCCATGAACCCTCGTGAACTTTCCTTTTCCCTCAATCGCCGTCGTTTCCTCGCCGCAGCCGGCCTGAGCGCCGCCTTCTTCACCGTTCCGGGCGCCTTTGCCGCCCGGCTCCTGCAAACCCCGCCGCAGACCGAAGGCCCCTTCTACCCGGACAAGCTTCCGCTCGACACCGACAACGATCTGCTCGTGCTCAACGATTCCATCACGCCCGCCGTCGGCGAAGTCACCTGGCTCAACGGGCGGATTCTCGATGCGCGCGGCGAACCCGTCCGCAATGCGCTCGTCGAAATCTGGCAGTGCGACAACAGCGGCGCCTACATTCACAGCAAGGACACCAACAAGGCGAAGCAGGATAAAAACTTCCAGGGCTTCGGCCGCTTCCTCACCGGGTCCAGTGGCGAATACGTCTTCCGCACAATCAAACCCGTCCCCTACCCCGGCCGCACGCCGCACATTCACATGGCCGTGAAGATCAAGGGGCGGAAGGAACTCGTCACCCAATGCTACATCGAGGGACACCCGGGCAACGAAAAGGACGGCATCTGGAAAAGCATCAAGGACGAGAAGGCGCGCAAGTCGGTGACCATTCCCTTCAAGCCGCTCAAAAGATCGAGGGCCGGCGAACTCGCCGCGCGCTTCGATGTGGTGATGG
>JBDHQG010000659.1:0-2907 GCA_039806925.1 Limisphaerales bacterium | reverse complement strand
CGCGCCGATGGTGTCGCCGTGATACGCGCCGGCGAGCGAAAGGAAGCGCGGCTTGGATTTCGGCCCGCGCGTCCGGCGCGTGAACTCGTAGGCAAGCTTCAGCGCGACTTCGAGCGCGGTGGAACCATCGTCGCTGAAGAAGACCTTGGAAACGGGGAGAGCAGGAAAGTGGGCAGGTGGGAAAGTGAGCAGGTGAGAGATTGAGATGTCCGCCCCCGCCCCCACTTTCCCACTTTCCCACCTGCTCACTTTCACCTTCGCAGGCAATGGGGACGCAGCTTGAACCAACCGCTTCGCCAGCACGCCCGCCGGTTCGTGCGCCAGCCCGAGCGCGGAGCTGTGTGCGATCTTCTTCAACTGCCGCGTGATGGCGGCGTTGATCTTTGGCTGCTGATGGCCGTGGAGATTCGTCCAGATGCTGGAGTTGCCATCGAGGTATTCGCGACCGCGAACATCGCGCAGCACCGCGCCTTTGCCCGAGGTGATGACGATGGGCTCGCGCTTCAGCCAGTCGCGCATCTGCGTGAACGGATGCCAGACGTAAGTGTGGTCGAGTTTGGCGAGCGGGTGCATGGGGGGAAGTGATGCGTGACGGGTGATGCGTGATTTAGTTGGGAACAATTGTATAGAGCTTGCTGCCTTTCCTTCACGCATCACGAATCGCTCTTCACGTCTCCCAGCGCGCGCTGAAGTTCCGCGACATCCTCCCGCGTGTGCGCCGCGGTGACAGTGAGACGCAAGCGTGCTTCCCCGCGCGCGACGGTGGGATAACGAATGGCCGGGATGAACACGCCGCGCTCGCGAAGTGCCGTCGCCATGTTCACAGACTCGGTTTCGTCGCCGATCATCAACGGGAGAATTGGGCTTTGCACCGGGCCGAGGACGTGGCCGGAGTTGATGACCGCGTTCTTCACGGCGTCCACTTGTTGCCACAGCAGAGCGCGGCGGACTTCGCCTTCGCTCGATTGCACAAGGCGAATCGCCGCTGTCGCTGCGGCTGCGGCGGCAGGCACGGGCGCGGTGGAAAAGATGAAGCTGCGCGCGCGGTTGATGAGCAGGTCGATGAGCGGACGCGAACCGCAGATGTAGCCGCCCGCCGCGCCCAGCGCCTTGCCGAGCGTGCCCATTTGAATCTCCACGCGGCCCGTGAGTTCGCACGCTTCGGCGAGACCACGTTGGTGCTCACCGAAAAGTCCGGTGGCGTGCGCCTCGTCGAGCATGAGCCACGCGCCGTAACGATCCTTGAGCTCCACGATGTCGCGCAGCGGCGCGAGATCGCCGTCCATGCTGAAGACGCTTTCGGTGACGATGAGGATGCGGGCGGGACGTGAGGCGTGATCCGTGACGCGTGGCCGCTGGCTCGCGGCCCACTTCAGCTTCTTTTCCAGATCGTTCGCGTCATTGTGGGCGAAGACGCGGAGCTTTGCGCCGGACAACCGCGCGGCATCGACGACGCAGGCATGGACGAGCTTGTCGATGATCAGAATATCGTCCTTGCCCATGAGCGCGGTGATGGTGCCGAGCGCCGTCGCGTAACCGGTCGAAAAGCTCAGCGCGGCCTCGGTGCCCTTGAAGGCGGCGAGCGTTTCCTCCAGCTCATGATGCACGCGCAGCGAACCGCAGATGAGCCGCGACGCGCCGGAGCCCGCGCCGAAATCGCGCGCGGCCTTCGCGCTGGCTTCGATCAAGGCCGGAGCGTTCGCGAGACCGAGATAATCGTTCGAGGAGCAGTTCAGCAACGACCGGCCATCGACCGTGATGCGCGCGCCCTGCGGCGAGCTGACTTCGCGCAGCTCGCGGCGCAGGCCGGCGGCGCGGAGCTGGTCGAGTTCAGCGGACAGTTGTTGCTCGAACGGATTCATCGATGCGGAGGAATGCTTAGCGCAAAGCCCGCGTCGGGCACGCTGAAAATGCAAAGGGACGCCTCGCGGCGTCCCTTGCTGGAACATGTGGACGAAGTTTACTTCGAGAACTTCTCGAAGTCGGCCTGGTCGCCCTTGAAGGCCTTGGCCTTTTCGCCGACGCGCACGATCTTCAGCGAGTTCAGCTTGTCACCCATCGCGATCTTGTTCACGACGTCCTGCCCTTCGACGACGTGACCGAAGACGGTGTGCTTGCCGTCCAGCCAGGGCGTGGCGACATGGGTGATGAAGAATTGGCTGCCGTTGCTGCCGGGACCGGCGTTCGCCATCGAGAGGATGCCAGGACCGCTGTGCTTGAGTTCCGGGAGGCACTCGTCCTTGAACTTATAGCCGGGACCGCCGCGTCCGCTGCCCTGCGGGCAGCCGCCCTGGATCATGAAGTTCGGGATCACGCGGTGGAAGTTCAGCCCGTCGTAGTAGGGCTTGTCCTGCTTCTTCGGCGCGCCGCCGTCCTTGGAGTAATTCTTCGTGCCCTCGGCGAGGCCGACGAAGTTGGCGACGGTGAGCGGCGTCTTCTCGAATTCGAGCTGGCAGACGATCTTGCCCTTGGAGGTGTCGAACTGGGCGTAGAGTCCGTCGGCGAGTTTTGAATCAGCGGCGTTGGTTGACATGGCGGATGAGAGGATGGTGATGACTGAAAGCGTTGTTGTGAACAAGGTTTTCATTTTCATAGCGGGACGTATCCAAGGAAATTTCGGGCGCGAGCGGAAGTCTTTTTTGGTGAAAATAAAAGCCCTCCGGCGGAGGGCTTCAAGAGGCCGGCGATTGGCGACCGGGATTTGCCGGATCAACGGCGTGAGGACAACACCCCGGGAAGCTTCAACGTCTCGCCCTCCTTCAGCGGGACGCGAGTGCCGTCCGGGCGGATGACGTATCCGTCGCCGCTGACCTTCGTGCCGTCGGACATCGCCATCGTTTGGCCGCGGCGCAGCTCGGTTTTTCCCCCATCCTTGTAAAGCACCACCTTGCCGTTCAACAGCGACGC
>JBDHQG010000049.1:0-12822 GCA_039806925.1 Limisphaerales bacterium | reverse complement strand
GACGGCGAATGGTCCTCTCGTGTCACGGCGCGGCTGGAACATTTTCGCGCGAAGGACGGTGGATTCAACGTGATCGCCGGAAGCGCGTTCGGGACGGCTTACGGCGGATTTCTCGGCGGCGCCGCGTATCAGGATTTGGGGCAGCCGATGCCGGATGGATTGCGGTTGGTGCAGAGCCTGAAGTTTCTCGAAACGCCGGATGGCGCGTGGGCCAATGAGCGCGGATTGAAGGCGGGCGCGACGAACTCCACGGCGGCGATAGTGACGCTGCTCTTGCGGCTCGGAATGCCGGTCGCGCCCGGGGTGGGCGACTGGCTGTTGCGGGCGGCGCACCGGGAAGGCGGCTTTGTCGCCGCGCCGGGCGCGCCGATTCCCGATTTGCTCTCCACGGCCACGGCGCTGCACGCGCTGGCCGGATTGGAGCGGGATTTTTCCGCGCTCAAGGAGCCATGCCTCGACTTCATCGACACGCTGTGGACCAACGAAGGCGGGTTTCACGGGCACTGGGGGGATGATTCACTCGACTGCGAATACACTTACTACGGATTGCTGGCGCTGGGGCATCTGAGCCTCTGAATGGGGGAACGAAACTTTGGCAACCGAATCGGTACAAAAAAATGATTCGGGCGCAGACGCCAAGGAGGTGGGGGTTGGGGAACCCCGCTGAAGAAACGTTCTGCCACCCGAATCAAAAACCAAAGAACCACGGTGCCTACCACAGCACCAACCTAACGCTTACATGTTGCTTGATCCTCTTCCTGATCGCTATGCGTACCATTACGTATTCTGGCGTGACTGAATCCGCAAGACCACCTCGTCCAGGAAATCATGCGTCCGCGAGTTTCTCGAAACTTTCCTCGATGAACGTGGTGTTCTGGATGCGCGCGAGGCGGGCGTAGAGGCCGTCGAGCGCGAGCAGTTCGTCGTGCGTCCCGCGCTCGATGATTTGTCCGGAGCGCAGCACGAGAATCTGGTCCGCGTTGCGAATCGTGCTCAGCCGGTGCGCGATGACGAAGCTGGTGCGGCCGGCCATCAGCCGTTCGAGCGCTTCCTGGATGAGCCGCTCGGTGGCGGTGTCCACGCTGGCCGTGGCTTCGTCGAGGATGAGCAGCGGCGCGCTCTTCAACAGCGCCCGCGCGATACTGACGCGTTGCTTCTCGCCGACGCTGAGTTTCACGCCGCGTTCGCCCACGCGGGAATCGTAGCCGTCCGGCAGGCGCGTGATGAAGTCGTGGCAGTTCGCGGCTTTCGCGGCGGCGATGAGTTCGGCTTCGGTGGCGTCGAGTTTGCCGTAGAGGATGTTCTCGCGCACGGTGCCATTGAAGAGGAACGGTTCCTGGCTCACGACGCTGATGTTCGTGCGCAGGGATTCGAGCGACGCGCGGCTGATGTCCTGCCCGTCGATGGTGATGCGGCCGCCGGTGGCTTCGTAGAACGCGGGGAGGAGATTGACCAGCGTGGACTTGCCGGCGCCGGTCGGACCGACGAGCGCAATCATCTGGCCGGGCTTCGCGTGGAGCGAAACGTCGCGCAGGACGACACGTTCCGGGCCGTAACTGAACTGGACGTTCTCATAAACGACTTCGCCGCGAATGGGCAGGCGCAGGCTTTCCGTGCGGCGGGCGCTGGCGGATTCCGTGGTGGCGTCGAGGATGTCGAACACGCGTTCGCCGGCGGCCCGCGCGGCCTGGAGCATTTGGTTCAAGCCATGCAGGCGACCAATCGGTTCGTAGAAGAGCGTGAGGAAAAAGAGGAAGCCGACGAGTTCGCCGAGCTTCATCGTGCCTGCGATGACCATCTTGCCGCCGAACCACAGGACAAGTCCGCTGCCCAATGCTGCGGCGAAGCTCATCGCGGGAGAGTAGTTCGCCCACACGCGCATGACGCCGAGCGTGCCCTTGCGCAGGTCATCGGCGCGGCTGGCAAAGCGCGCGTCTTCGTGCGTCTGCTGGCCGTAGGCTTTGATCTGGCGGACGCCCTGAAGGTTGTCCATAAGCAGCGCGTTCATGGCGCTGGAAGCCTGGCGTTGCGCGCGGTAACGCGTGTGCGCCGTGAGCGTGTACCAGAGCGCGCCACCTGCGAGGATGGGCAGCGGAATGAGCGCGATGCCGGCGAGCGCGGCGTTTTGGTAGAGGAGAAATCCGAGCACGCCAAAGATGCTGAGCAACGCGACGGTGCCTTGCTCGGTGCCATCGATGAGCACGCGTTCGACGGAGTTCACGTCTTCAATCACGCGCGTCATGAGATCGCCGGACGCGCGCTGGTCGAAGTAATTCACCGGGAGTCGTTGCAGGCGCGCGAAGACTTCGCGGCGCATGTCGTAGATGACATTCTGCTCGAAGATATTGTTCACGCGGATGCGCAGGCTGTTGAAGAGATCGCGCAGCAGGAACGCGCCGAGCAGCGCGAGCATCACGGGCGTCATCAAGTCCGGTCGGCCGCCGGCGATGACGTCGTCGATGATGAACTGCGTGAGCCGCGGGAACGCGAAGCCGCAGAGCGTGGAGAGAATCGCGCAGAGCATGGTGGCGAGCGCCATCCACTTGTAGGGCTGCAGGTAAACGGAGACGCGGCGGACGATTTCCCATGTGCTGCGCGGCTTGGCGGCGATGGTGGGATCGGATGAGCCGGAAAGTTGTGGGTGACGAGACATTTTATTAAAAACTAAGAACCACGGATGGACACAGATGAACACGGATGCGAGACACGAATTTCACAAATTTGCACGAATGCAGAATCTGATTCGTGAAGATTCGTGTAATTCGTGTCCAGCTCTGCCTTTGAATCCGTGTGTATCTGTGTCCATCCGTGGTTAAAAATCAGGCGCGGGTTTGAGCGTGAAGAAAGTCCACCATCGCCTTCGCGAACGGTGCGAGGTCCACCGGCGTGCGGCTGGAGACGAGGTTGCCATCGACCACGACGGGTTCATCCACCCAGAGGCCACCGGCGTTCTCCAAATCGTCCTTGATGCCGCGCGAGCCGGTGACGCGACGGCCCTTGAGAATCTTCGCGGAGATGGGAATCCAGCCGCCGTGACAGATGAACGCGACGAGCTTGCCTTGCTCGTGGAACTCGCGCGTGAGCGAAAGCACCTTCGCATCGCGGCGCAGCTTGTCCGGCATGAAGCCGCCGGGAATCAGCAACCCGGCAAAGTCCGCCGAGCGGGCGTCGTCGAGCAACAGGTCGGCCTTCGCGGGATAACCGTGCTTGCCGGTGAAGGTGCGGAGTTCCTTCGCCGCGAGGCGCGTGGCGTAACCGGCTTCCTCCAGCCGCAGCTTCGGATACCAGAGTTCCAAGTCCTCGTAGATGTCATCCACGAACGCGAGCAACGTCTTTTGCATGGCGGCGATTGAAGCAGAAGCGCGCGGAGGTCACAGCTGAAAACTGCCATGAATCCCGAGGGCCTTTGTGGCTAGTTTCTCCGTAGGGCAAGTAATTGTCATTCTCTGGTCGGTAACCCATCGGGCATACCTGGAGGGAGGGTCTCAGCGATGTGCCGGCTGCGTGTACCTGCAATACTGTAGGCAATCTGTCTGAGCGGCCAAAAAGCATAAAATTCCGCTGACTCCAATATCTCAAGATCGCTGTAATACCAGTTGCCATCTATCGCAGGTCGCCGCAGGCCGGGAGTGAGATGAACCAAAGCGAAGGTGCCGACGTACATCAAAACTCAAGCGACAGAAATGAGAACGAATCGCTTCATGCGCATCGACTGGCCTGACAACTATTCGAATGAAATTTGAGGTAAAGCATAGTGAGAAGCCCGCCTTCAATAGCGTCAGCATAGTGAATGAGGGCTGGCTGTCCAGTGGGCCTTTTGACCGGAGGGGTCGGAACGGAGGTGAATCGTTTGCATGGGCGGAGCGAAAGCGCCAGAGGGCTGGCGCAGTCCAAAACCTGGCGGAGCTCGTGAGTTGTCGGTGGCGCGTCAGCGTCTTGGAGTGCGGCGGTGCTCCGCCGCTTTCTTCGAGCGGTAGCCAAGCCGGGAGATACGGAGGGAAATCGCGAACTGAAGTCTGGCGGGACAGTAGGACAGGCTTCCCAGCCTGTCCCGAATTTTCCAACGCGAACGAACAACCATTTTGGCTCATTGGTTCCACGTCTACTCTGAGCACCTCGATTTGCAGTTCGGGTCAGGCAGGATGCCTGACCTACTTTATCCGCGGCATTCTGCGGTGGCCGGATTCATTTTCCTCTTTGTCGGAACTCTAAGTTTGGCAATGCTCCCGGCCATGAACTTGTTGCCTTTTGGAAAGTTGCCGCCGTTTGCGCCTCGGGAGTTTGTGCCGGTGGATGCGGACCTCGGGAATTGGTCCCAGCTCGCGCCGTTGTTTGATAAACTGGAGGCGCGCGCGGCGAAGGCGGGTTCGCTGGCGGAGTTTGAGCAGTGGCTGCTGGCGTGGGGCGAATTGAGCGCGGCGCTGGATGAGGAATCCTCGAAGCGTTACATCGCGATGAGCTGTCACACGGACAACGCGGAGGCGAAGCAGGCGTATCTCGATTACGTGGAGAAGATCGAGCCGGAGCTGAAGCCGCGTCAGTTCAAGCTTTCCCAGATTTACCTCGCGCATCCGTGCCGGACGCAGTTGCCGAAGGCGCGTTACGAGGTGTTCGATCGCGACACCGCCGTTCACGTCGAGTTGTTCCGGCAGGAGAACGTGCCGCTGGAAACCGAGGAGGCGAAGGTCGGCCAGCAGTATCAGGAATTGTCCGGCTCGCTCACGGTGACGTTCCGTGGCGAGGAGCGGACGTTGCCGCAGATGGCGAAGCATCTGGAGGATCCGGATCGCGCGCTGCGTCAGGAGGCGTGGGAGCTGGTGGCGAAGCGGCGCTTGCAGGAGGCGGAGAAGTTCGAGGAGCAGTTCGACCAGATGGTGAAGCTGCGCGAGAAGATTGCGGCGAACGCGGGCTTCGCGAATTACCGCGACTACGCGTTTCGTTCGCGCGGGCGGTTTGATTACACGCCGGATGATTGCCTCGCGTTTCACGCGGCGGTGGAATCGGAGATCATGCCGGTGGTGCGGGAGATTCAGGAGGCGCGGCGTCAGCAGCTGCAATTGCCCTCGCTGCGTCCGTGGGACATGGACGTCGATCCGTTGAACCGCGGGCCGCTGCGGCCGTTCTCCGATGTGGGGCAGATGGTCAGTCGCACGCAGAACATTTTCAACAAGCTCGACGCCGGACTGGCGGCGGGCTTCCAGCAGATGCAGGACTTGCGGCTGCTCGATCTCGACAATCGCAAAGGGAAGGCGCCGGGCGGTTATCAATCGACGCTGAACGAATCGCGCCTGCCGTTCATCTTCATGAACGCGGTCGGTCTGCAGCGCGATGTGGAGACGATGTTGCACGAAGCAGGGCACGCGTTTCACGCGCTCGCGACGCGCAACGAATCGATCTACCCGTATCGTCATGCGCCGATTGAGTTCTGCGAGGTGGCGAGCATGAGCATGGAGCTGCTCGGGAACGAATTCCTCGAAGAGTTCTATGCGCCGGACGACGCGAACCGCGCGCGCATCACGCATCTGGAAGGCATCGTGAAGTTCTTCCCGTGGATGGCGACGGTGGATGCGTTCCAGCATTGGATCTACACGCATCCGGGTCACACGCGCGCCGAGCGAACGGCGGCGTGGCTGGACTTGATGAAGTGCTTCGGCGGCACGGTGGACTGGAGCGGTTACGAAGCGACGCGCGCGAATCTGTGGCACCGGCAGCTGCACATTTTCCTCTACCCGTTCTACTACGTGGAATACGGCATCGCGCAGCTCGGCGCGTTGCAGGTGTGGGCAAATTCACGGCGCGACAAGGCGAAGGCGCTGCGCGATTACCAGGCAGGACTGGCCTTGGGCGGATCGCGTCCGCTGCCGGAATTGTTTCAGGCCGCGGGCGCGCGGCTGGAGTTCACGGCGCAGACGATCAAGCCGCTGGTGGAGTTGGTGCGGGGGGAATTGGCGAGCCTGAGAGGGAACTAGCCGAGGGGCAGTGTGGTTTGCGTGTGGGAAAATGCTTGCTCGGGTATTTCTTAAACGCAAGCTTCCGAATCATCCGTGATCAAGCCAGCCAATCGCCAAGAGGACGCTTCTCGAACATCGCCGCGAACGGTATCGCGAAGCCCGATTCTTCCGACGGCGTTGTTGCTGGTGGCAATATTCGGCGTCTTGTTTGCAAAGAACTTCGAGCCGGGAGTCGCTCACTTCGCAAACGACGGACCAATCGGCACCTTGCTCGCCCGTCCTTACCAAACTCCGGATTCTTATCGCGGCATCTGGAATGATCTTCTCTGGCTGGGAGCGTGGAACGGCAACTTCAATCCCAACATCACGGGCCTTGCCATCGGGGCAATTGGCCCGACGTACTACCATAAGTTCATGATTCCGATTGGCCTGATATTCCTCGGACTTTCGGCGGCTTATTGTGGTCAGCGCTTTGGGTTCCCCAGGTGGGTTTGCATTCTCGTCGGAACCGCGGCGGCGTTGAACATGAATGTGTTCAGCAACGCCTGTTGGGGGCTGCCCTCTCGCGCCCACGCGATGGGTGCCGCCTTTCTCGCACTCGCCGCAATGCGCGCGAGCGCTGGACGATTTGCGGTGATCAAGGCGGTCCTCGCGGGCCTTGCCATTGGCCTCGGTATCACCGAGGGAGGTGACAATGGAGCGATCTTCGCAATCGTCGTGGGGTGCTACGGCTTCTTTCATGTCGTCACTGAAGGAAATGTATCGTCGCGAGTCGGTGGTAGCGGGTGGTTGAACCGGGCATTGCGTGGCGCCGGGCTCGTCGCGGTATCCGCGATCGTCGCTGCTGTGTTCGCGGCGCAGACTCTTAACATCTTCGTCAACACGGCGGTGAAGGGCGTAGTAGGTATGTCGGATGATTCGCTCACGCCCGAACAGAAATGGGATTTCGCCACTCAGGGAAGCCTGCATCCGACGGAAACGCTGCGAGTGATCATCCCCGGCCTGTTTGGTTATAGGATGGATGCCGAGGATGGCGGCAATTACTGGGGACGCGTTGGGGAATCCGTGTTCGCCCAAGGGATCAGTCGTCACAGCGGCGCTGGAGAACATGCGGGCGTGATCGTGGTATTGATTGCGCTTTGGGCGGTGCATCATTCCCTGCGGAGCCAGGGCGGATTCAATGTGTCGGAACGCCGGCATATCTGGTTCTGGGCTGTTACGGCGCTTGTCTGTTTACTGCTGGCGTGGGGTAAATGGGGGCCGCTTTACCGGGTGCTTTATTCGATGCCTTACTTCAACACCATCCGGCTTCCTTTGAAGTGGATGCACCCATTTCATCTCTCGTTGCTGTTGCTTTTCGGTTACGGGCTGGTTGGCCTTGGTCGCCAGTATCTTGATCGCATTCAACGCCCGGCTTCCCGCATGACTGGCGTGGCGTTGGCTTCGCGCTCGTGGTGGAGCCAGGCTGTTGTCCACGAACGCACATGGATTTGGTTTTGCCTTGGGCTGGCAGGCATCTCGATTCTCGGTGCTTTTGCCTATGCGGCTTCAAAGGAATCTCTGACGCAGTTCATGGTAAAGGCAAAGGTGATCGGAGATCCGGCGAAAATGGCAGCGTTTAGCATCCATGAAGTGCATCTCTATGTGATGTTTCTTCTGTTGAGTGGTGGAGCCCTGGTCGCGATTTTCAGTGGCCGGCTTGTTGGGCGGACTGGGCTTGTGGCACTGGTGATTGGGTTGCTGTTCACTGTCGATCTTGTGCGGGCGAACCGTCACTGGATGCTTTTCTTCAATTATCAGGAGCGCTATGCACTGAATCCTCCGCTCGAATTCCTGAAAGAACACACGGCGAACTATCGCGTGGCCAAGGTTCCAGTTCGCCCGGTGATGCAATCACTACAGTCAGTGGCGATGGCGAATCGCAACAATCCACGGGTTCTCCAACAGTTGCAGGCTCACGCCGAACTCTTCCAGCAAGGACTTGGCTACACACACGAGCAATGGCAGCAGAACCAGTTTCCATATTACAACATACCTTGTCTCGACATGTCCCAAGAACCGCGGATGCCGGCTGACAAAGAGGCATTCAACAAGGCGATGATTGCTGCGACGTCGCATGGGCACGCCACGCGAGAATATGAACTCACGAGCACGCGGTATTTTGTGGGCTGCTCTGATGACGCAGAACGTCTGAATGCGATTCTCGATCCGGTTAACCGCCGGTTTCAGGAACGTCTCCGGTATAGGTTGGTTTCGACTCGGGCTGGTAGTCCATTTTTTGGTGATCTGCGGGTGAATGCTGACATGAATGGTCCTTACTCCATCATCGAGTTTACCGGGGCCTTGCCGCGTGCCCGGCTCTTTTCCAAATGGGAAATGGTCACAAACGAGGTCGATGCTCTAGCTCGCCTGGGCTCTTCAGATTTCGACCCTACCCAAACATTGCTGGTCAACGAGCCGTTTCAAACAGCCTCCACAAACTTTGCCTTTGGCACGAACGCCAGTCCCGGTGAAGCGAGCATCATCCCGGTCAACACCTCGCATCGCGTCGTGGTCGAGGCGAATGCAGCCGTGCCAAGCCTCTTACTGCTGACGGATCGGTTTGACCCGGCATGGAAGGTGACGGTTGATCGCAAGCCTGCCGTGCTACTTCGTTGTAATTACCTGATGCGCGGAGTGGCAGTGCCGGCTGGCAGGCATACGATTGAGTTCAGTTATCACCCAGGCATAAGCGGATTCCAGATGATGGCAGGCTGTGTAGTTATCGGGCTTGTCTTGTGCGGCTTCTTGCTGGTTGTCGGTCATAAGAATGGCGACAGAACCAGAGGATGACGACTTTTCAAGGCAAGGTTTCAGCCGTGTCTTTTCGTCACCTCGAACTCTCATTCAGGAGCTGCGCGTGACTTGTGACTCGAAGATGGAGAGCGCCTGTTAAAACTTCTTCCCGCCTTGGATGAGCGTGACGATGGCGTCGCGCATTTTGGCGAGGGCTTTGGAGCGATGGCTGATGGCGTTCTTCTGTTGCTCGCCGAGTTCGGCGAAGGATTCCGTTCCGCCGACGGGGATGAAGAGCGGATCGTAGCCGAAGCCGGCGCCGCCGCGAGGCTCGAAGGCGATGCGGCCTTCGCAGGTGCCTTCAAAGAGGTGGCCGGCGAGCATCGGCTGCGGGGGTTTCACCTGCATGAGCGAGAGCACGCAGCGGAAGCGCGCGGCGCGGCGTTCCGTCGGGACATCAGCAAGCAGGCGGAGGAGCTTGGCGTTATTGTCGGCGTCGGACGAGTTTTCGTCCGGAGCGGAGCTAGCGTGATCCAGCGCGGCGAAGCGGGCGGAGTGAACGCCGGGCGCGCCGTTGAGCGCATCGACTTCGAGGCCGGAATCATCGGCGAGCACGTAGGCGCTGGCGCCGGGCACGCGGAGGTCGAAACCGGAAAGGTATTGCAGCCACCTGGCAAGCTCGCGCGCTTTCTTCGCGGCGTTCTTCTGCATGGTGGGTTGATCTTCGACGACCTTGGGAGCCTCCGAAAAATCCTTCAGGCTCAGGTAACGAAAGGCGTCGCCGAGCACGGCCTGGATTTCCTGAACCTTGTGCGCGTTGCGTGTGGCGATGATGAGGGTGGTCATGGGCAAATTTGTTTAACCACGGATGGACACCGATGCACACGGATGCGGGACACGAATTTCACGAATTGGCACGAAGGCAGAAATTGAATTCGTGAACATTGGTGGAATTCGTGTCAGCTCTGGTTTCCGAAATCCGTGTGCATCGGTGTCCATCCGTGGTTGAAAACGTTTGTGTCGCCTAATCCGGGCGGAAGTGTTTGCGGAAGCTTGCCATCGTTTGGCGGGCGGCCGCTTCCGGGTCGGGCAGAGGAAGGATCTCGGCCGACATGTAACCTTCGTAGCCAATCTCTCGCAACGCGTCGGCGATGGGGCTGTAGTCCGTGTGGCCGAGTCCCACAGCCTGACGGTTGCTGTCGGCGAAATGAACGTGGCCAAGGTCGCAACCGGCGAGGCGCAAGGCGTCGGCCATGCTCGTTTCCTCGATGTTGGCGTGAAACAGATCGACGAGGAGTTTCGCGCTCTTGGTTTGAAGCGGCTTGAGGAGTTCGAGCCCGTCCGCGACGGATTTGAGGAGGTTGGTTTCGTAGCGGTTGAGCGGCTCGATGAGCAGGGGAACGCCCAGGGCGCGGGCGCGCGGGCCGAGTTGTTCCAAGGCTTCGCGCAGCCAGCTGAAGGCTTGTTCGCGGACGACCGCGCCTTCGCTGCGGCCTTGCATGGAGCCAATGATGGCGGGGGCGCCGAAGCTGCCGGCGAAATCGATCACGCTGGCGATGAAGTTCCGGGCCTGGGCGCGAATCTGGGCGTCGGGATCGGTCAGCCGGAGCTTGTGGACGACCCAACCGGCTCCCGTGCCCATCGCGGCGAGCTTGAGCTTGTGTTGTCTGAGGAGCTGCTTGAGCTGCCTGGCGTTCAGATCCTCGGTGGAGCGCGGGAATATCTCGATGGCATCGAATCCGTGGGCGGCGGCGCGGGCACAGCCGGCGGCAAGGTCATCCCAGAAGACGAACGGGCCGCCGCAGGCTTCCGGCACGAGGGAGATGGTGACGGCACTGCGAATCATGGAAACGGAGAATTGGTAAAATGCCGGGGCGAGAAAAGGTAAAAGTTCGGTTCGCCGGCACCGGGAAACCGTTCTTCTTTTTGCTCGTCAGGGCGGGCGGGCTGCATTAGGTTGCGCCAGTTTTATGATAACTTTCCCTGTCCGGCCCACGAGTGTCGCCTGCGCGTTGTTCGTCCTGGTTGTTTCGCCCGCCGTGGCGCAGACGGCCCCGCCCAAGCCGCCGTTGCCGACCGCGTCCCCTCTCAAGATAACGCCGCGTCCCGCGCCGGCGCGCCCGGTGGCCGTTGCCGCGACGCAGCCGGTTCCCGTTGCGGCGACCGCGCCGGCGGCTCCAGCGCGCGTCTCGCCGCCGGTGGCCGTTTCCTCGATCCCGTCCCCGCTTGCGGCGACTGCCATCGCGCCGACTGCCGCAGGAGACATCAGCCTGATCAAATGGGACGCGGAAACGAAGGAATACTCCGCCAAGCCCGGCGAAAGCGAGGCGCGGTTCACCTTCTCGCTGACGAACACGGCCTCCTCCGAGGTGACGATCAACAGCGTCCGCACCTCATGCGGCTGCACGACGGCGAAGCTGCCGCCGATGCCGTGGAAGATTTCGTCCGGCTCGAACGGTTCGATGGAAGTCGTCATGAACCTCGCGGGCAAGAGCGGCATGATCGCCAAGGGCGTGACGGTGGACACCAGCCTTGGCATCAAGCAGCTGACGGTTCGCACCCATATTCCCGGCACCACTGTTGCGGGCGCGCTTCCGGTGCAGAACTCCGGAATCATGGGAGATACCGAGCGCTTGAAAAACATGCAGCTGGCGCTGACGGATCGTCAGGTGGTCTTCAAAAACGCCGACTGCGCCAAATGCCACGCCGAGCCGGCCAAGGGCAAAACCGACGGGCGCCTCCTTTACGCCGCGGTCTGCGCGACGTGCCACAACTCGCATCACCGGGCCGCCCAGGTGCCCGATCTCCGCTTGCTGCCGCACCCGACGGATGCCGAGCACTGGCGCAAGTGGATCAACTACGGACGCGCGGGCTCGATGATGCCGGCGTTCGCCGAGGCCGAAGGCGGCCCGTTGAACGAACAACAGGTCAACGCGCTGGTGGACTTCATGGTGAAAGCCTTCCCGAGCCGGCCGCAGACTCTTCCTGCCCAACGCCCCGTGTCCACCCCGGCGGTCACGCCCACCGCGGCGGCTCCGGGTGCCCCGGCGGCCCCCCGCCTGAACTAGGCCCCATCCTCATTCCAAGGCTGGCGTTGCACTTCGTCCCGTGGTGAGATGCCGCGCGTGACCGGCTTGTTCATCACGTTTGAAGGCACCGAGGGTGGAGGCAAATCCACGCAGATTCAGGTGCTCGCGAAACGCCTGCGCGAGCTGGGGCGCACCGTGCGCGTCCTGCGCGAGCCCGGCGGCACACCCATCGGAGAGGAGATCCGCCACACGCTGAAACACAGCGAGGCCAATCACGCGATGATTCCAGAGGCGGAGCTGTTGCTGATGAACGCGAGCCGGGCCCAGCTGGTTCGCGAAGTGATTCGGCCGGCTTTGGCGGCGGGTGAAGTGGTTCTGTGCGATCGCTTTTATGATTCCACCACGGCCTATCAGGGCTATGGCCGTCAGCTCGATCTGGATGCCGTCCGGCGCGTCATTGATTTTGCGGTGGGCGCGACCCGTCCGCACCTGACGCTATTGTTCCAAGTGCCGGTGGCCGTCAGCGAGGAACGCCGGCGGCATCGGAACGCGCAAGCCTCGACTGAAGGCTCTGTGGCACCGCGGCGCGACCGCATGGAGGAGGCGGATCGCGCCTTCTTCGAGCGGGTTGAAGCGGGATTCAGGACCATCGCCGAATCAGAGCCCCGGCGCGTGCGAGTGATTGACGCGACCCAGTCGATCCCTGCGGTTTCCGAAGCGGTTTGGAGGCTGGTTTCGCCATTGATGAGCGCCTGAGCCGGAGCTGCCGGTCTCCGATTCGCGCATTGCCGGTCGAATTCACAGGAGGAAACAAAGGCGGAGCTTGGCCGGAACGATGCAACTGGTCCGGGTGGAACGGCCAACTTGGCCGCTGGGCGCATCGTTGCCGACGGGTTCACGGGGTGGCGCAAGTTGACGAGGGTGCGCCGCGCCGGCGGGGCGGAGGCGGGGATTCGCACCTTGACGCTCGTGAATGAAACCCGAAGACTACCGTCCATCTTCTCGACCTTTATGAAGCTCTATCTGGCATTATCTCTCGTTCTCGCCGTTGGAATTTCCAGCGTTCC
>JBDHQG010000658.1:0-2918 GCA_039806925.1 Limisphaerales bacterium | reverse complement strand
TGACGGGGGGAACGCGGCGCGGAGGCATCTTCCGCGGAAAACAAGGAGGTGAACTGCCGTCAAGGCCGACGGCACCGGCAATTTCCGCTGTTTCACAGCCACTTTCACAAGGAGTAAACCTTGCAGCGCCGATTCTGCCCGAAGTAACCTCGCCCCGTTTTCGTCGTCACCGGGTGACGTCGTCCCTAATCAGCTATGGATCTCGCTCGCAGCATCGGACTGGGTACAGCCACGCCGCTTTATCCCGACAAAAAGCTTCTTCAGTACATCAACCTCAAGCTCGCCTCCCTCGGCTGCCCGACGGTGGCGAGTGAAACGGACGCCGAGTTCGAGGAACTCGCCACCGCACTGCTCCTCCATCATCGGGAAACAGACCGCCTCCTGGCCGACTATCTCTGCCCCGCCGACCAGCGGATTCAAAGTTTCCTCGATGATTACCTGAAAAATGCCAGCGTGTCGCCGAAGCTGCCGGGGCAAACCCTGGTTCTCGATCGGCACGGTCTCGCAAAGGTGATGTCACTCCCGCCCGACCGCGATTTTTTTATCTCGGACATCGTCAGCTCCTACCGCGTCCGCCAGGGCGTGCTGCACAACCCGAAGAGCGACCGCCGCACCACGAAGGGAATTTTCCATGTGGCGGAGGGCGGCCTTCCCGTGCCGGACGACAAGCGCAGCGTGCCCAAGGAAACGTTCGCGCGCCTGCTCCAGTTCGCGCTCCAACCGCCGCGGGAATTGATGCGCCTGCCGTTCACCTCGAACCAGGCAGATCAGGCCGAGTGCTTTGTCTCGTTGATGCTGCGCCCGCTGGTTTGCCCCGAGGTGGGCGGGTTCACCAGCGCCAAGTCGATGGAGATCCGCTTCTTCGCGCCCGGCAACCTTGTCAGCAACCTCGATTTCGTCGAAAGCATCTTCGGCAACGCCGGCGATCCGTTTCTGCCCGAGAACGACGCCGGGCTCGATGTCGAGCATTGGACCGGCCACACCGGCTGCGTCATCCTCGCGCCGCATCTCATCTCGATCACCAAGAAGGCCGCCGGCCTGCCGCATTACGACGACGCCACGGAACGGCAGCGCCGCGACGAGATGTTCTGGAGGAAACCGGGCGAACTTTACAACGACAGTGGCGCGTTCAAGCTCACCTGTCGCGACGAGCGCGGCGTGATGGTGACCATCATCGCGGACAACTACTTCGGTTACTGCAAAAAGGAGGTCAAGACACAGATCAGCTATTCGGCGAATCTCTTCGGCCAGTGCGAGGAGGAGCACGCGGGCGGCGCCCTGGTTTTCGCCAGCTACGATCTGGGTGAGGAATTCAGCGGCGATCTGCATGTGCAGCGCAGCGGCCACAGCTTTGACGAGGCGAAAAAACTCTTCGCCGGGGCGATGGACATCAAGCCCGAGGGCTACGCCATCGACAAAAAATATCCCGACATCGTTTACGTGCCGGAAGACGTCCACTTCGACCTGCACAAGCAGACGGTCAGCTGGGACGACGGCAAACACAGCATCCGCCTGCTGCCGGGCAAGACCTATGTCCGCCCGTCGGGCTACAAAACCCACATGGAAAAACCGCCCGGCGGCCGCATCTGGCGGCTCGTCGGCACTGTCGCCGAGGGCATCGTCTGCCACAAACCCTGCACGGTTTCGGGCGGGGGCAAGTCGGAGATCTCGAAGCCCATCAGCGACGCGATCATCACCGGCCCGGTCTTTGTCACCGATTTCCGGAAGGATTTTGATCGCGTCGCGGAGCTCATCGACCGCGACTACTCCAACCGTTTCAAGGATCGCAAAAAGAAGGACGACCGGCCGGTTCTCAGCCCGGAGCGTTCCCTCGGCTCCGTCATCAAGCTGCTGACGCCGTCCACCCGCGACTACACGGCGGCATACAACACCTGGCTCAAGAGCATTCCGCAATACATCAAGGAACTCGTCTTTGTCGTGAAGCGCTTCTACAAGCCGGAATGGGGCGGCAACTGGCAGCGCCATTTCAAGGTGGACACCATCAACGGCACGCCCGGCAACGAATTGAAGTTCGACAACCGCAAGATGATGACCACCTACCTGCGTGTCGGCTTCGAGGAAGACGGCTCCTGGCGCACCTTTGGCATGCGCAAGGATTTCCAGCCGGCGATCAAACTCCAGCTCGAGGACGACATCACCGCCTCAGTCGTGGTTCCCGCGCAGGCGCTGAAGCACCTCAACCCGCAGGCGAAGAATCCCGCGCTCAAATTCGTCAGGAACTGCGAGTACCGCCTCTTTCAGCGGCCCGATGACGCGATTCATCGCGGCTACGACAAACAGACCGAGGCCGACTTCTCGCGCACCGGAAACTTCTTCTCGAACTACGAGCCGATGTCCGGCGCACGGGCTCGCGATTTGATCGATGAATCCATCGGCTTCGACAAGTTCACCGAGCCGATGCAGCAGTTGATTCGCGCCGCCGCGACATCCGACAAGCCGGCGTATTTCGTTTCCACCGCGCATCCACGCCTCGTGGAAGGAAAGCCTTCCAAAAACCCGCGCTACCTCCAGATCCGCCCCGACCTGCTGAATCCGCAGGCAGTGTATCTCGCCGAGATGGCGACACGATTGCACCGGCGCATCCCGCTGCACCAGCCGGTGCATAACGCCGTCGGCGCCATTCTGCCCGGCCGCAGAAATAACCCGCCGGACTCCGCCACAAATATTCGTCCGCTCGCCGTCTTCAATCCGATCCATCACATGGAGCTGCCGGAACTCTTCATGGAGTTCATCTGCAGCATGACGGGCAAATCACCGTCCACCACCGGAGCCGGCTCCGAAGGCGCGCTCACCAAGGGGCCATTTAACGCGCTCCCGCCGATTATCGATCTGAACAACGCCCTCGTGAGCTATCTGCTCACCGGTTACCAGGGCTTCGTCACCGCCGCCGGCCACAT
>JBDHQG010000657.1:0-2923 GCA_039806925.1 Limisphaerales bacterium | reverse complement strand
GGCGTGGGCATGGGCACGTCCTGCAATTCCAGCCGTCCGTCCTGATATTGAGCGATCTGTTTCAAAGTCTGAGTTGTTGAAATCGATTCCCGCGAACCCGTGGGCGGATCAAACCATTGAACGGCAGAAAGCTTCAACGCTTAAGCCGCCGTGACAGACGGCTGACAAATTCTTCGTCTCATTAGCACCGGGCTTCAGCCCGGTGAAAGGCCGACAATGAGGCTAAAGCGGTTTCAACCGCTTGAACAACCACCGCCAAGCCGCTGAAGCGGCTGAACATTCGTTGCCCGATGCAACACCTGAAGCCGGGTGCTAATGAGACTCTGAACTGCCAGTCCTCACAGCTTGCTGACGATCCAGCGATGTTTCCCGCGTGACGTCTTCTCCGTCTCGGCCACTTCACGCAGTGTCACGCCGAAGTCATCGCCCAGCTTGCGGCGGATGCCCGATTCAATCTGCGGCAATCGCGTGCGCGAGAAGTTCGGCCCCGGCACGAAGCGAAACTCCGTCTTGCCGCGTTCCTCCTGATAGAACTGCACGGCGTAGAGATCGTCGAAGATCGCGTCGTGCATGTTGAAGGCGGTGAGCGAAATCCTCCGACCGTTCGCGCTGACCAAAAATTCCTGCTCGCGTCCATCCACCGCGGATGCCGCCGGCCACGGGAATTCCAGTTCGCCATCCGTGCGCGGATCGGCGAGACGCACGTAATCGCCCGTGCGATAGCGGATCAGCGGCATGGCGAGATTGTGAAAGCTCGTGCCGATGACTTCGCACAAGCCATCTTCATTCGGCGTTCCGAATTCCACGAAGCCATACGTCGGCCAGAAGTAAAACAGCTCGGACTTCCGTCCCTCGCCCGCCAGCACCACGCGTTCGCTGTGACCGTACCAGCGGTACACACGACACCTGAAGACTCGTTCGAGCAGACGCTTCTGCGGCAACGTGAGGCGTTCGGAGCCAGCGAGCAATCCGCGCAACGGCACGCGCCACGACTGGCCGGCGCGTTCGAGAAACTCCGCGAGCTGCAACGCGGCGCTCGGATACGCGTGGAGCAGGTCCGGCTTGAAACGTTCCATCGCCGCGAGGTATTCGGGCAACCGTTCCTCGGTGAGGTGATACGATGAGAGCATCAGCCAGTCGCGCGTCGCATCGTAGCTGGCGATGCCGCCGCCCGCCTTGTCGCTCGTGACGTGACCGCGGATCACCGCCAGCCGCGCGCCATCGAAGTAGCCGCCGCGTTTCCACTGCGCTTCGAGAAACGCCTGCTCCTTCGGTCGGCTCACGCCCTTCTGCAAATAGAATCCCACCGGCACGCCGGTCGAACCGCCCGTGGTGATGTAGAGCCGCTGCTTTTTCGGCACCGCCGAGGAGATCATCTCCTCGCGATGTTCGAGCAAATCCTGTTTGGTGAGCAGCGGACATTCGTTCAAGTCATCGAAACCCTTCAGCAACTCCGGACGAAAGGCCGCCCTGGAAAACCGCTGTTGATAGAACGGACAATAGTTCCCGGCTTGAATGAGCGTCTGGCGAAGCTGCTTGAGCTGATACTCCTGAATCTGCTCGAGCGACCAGCTCTCCACGTCATGCGTAAGCTGACGAAACTCCGCGTAACGCGCGCCGAGCCGGAAGCCCGTGGGCAACTGACGATACGCCCAGCCGATGGCGCGCTTGAGCCCGTGCGGCATCCGCTCGTACACCGACAACAGCGGATAAAGTTTGTCTTCGAGGCTCATCTTAGGCTGGTCTGTTTCGATTCACTCCAGCGCTGCCATGTGCGCGTCCATTTCGGCCACGGTCCACACACTCCACGCCTTCAAGGCGGCGGCAAACTCATCAGTCCGGAGGGCGGCGGCGTCGGCGGTTGGATGCATGTTGGTGTCGGCGAAATGTTCGCGGGCAGCATGAGCGCCGAGGCTTGGCTCGCGCAAGACGGGAAGCACTTCGGCAACCTCGCGCAGGAAGCGGAGATTCGCCCGCCGGGTGGCGCGCAGATTTTCCGGCACGCAGAAATGCCACGGCATGGTCACCGCCACGCGCACCTGACGACGCGCGCATTCGTCGCGAATCATGCGGAGCCATTCGCGACCGGCGGTTGAAAGCCTGGCAGACGGAACGCCGGGCGTGCCCAAATCCCGCCGCGCGGCGACGTGGTGCCAGCCGCCGGCCTCAATCTCCGTCGGGGCGTAGCGGTAGAGCGGCTGTCGCAGGAGAATCTTTCCGATGAGCGTGAAGACATGGTAGCCGCCGGGGCGCAAATCAACCAGGGCCGACGGCCAGTTCACTCCTGAAGTTCCGCGCAGCAGCGCGGGCTGACCGGTCGCGAAGGCGAACTGAACTCCGAGCGGTTCGAGTTCCACTGCGCCAGAAAGCAGATCCGGTTCGAGCGCGACGATCAGCGTGTCGCCAGTCTGCAACGAGTCGAACGCATAACGCGTCAGCACGCGCGCACCCATCGCTGCGCCCAGCCCTCCATTCGCGACCACGAGTCCGTGTCGCTCCAGCAATCGTTCCGGCATGATTGACGTCAGGCAGCTTGATCCGCCGAACACGACGGCCTTGTTGGTGTGCTCGCGAGAAAGGTCGGCGGACCATTGTTGTTTCAGCTCGTGGGCGCGCCGGAAGAAGGCGATTTCCGGATTTACGCGCAAGGTGTACGCGGCTCCCAATGCCCAGGTGGCGAACGCCGCCGCGAGCAGTTGCAGCGTCCACACCGGCCAGGGTGAGGGCTTAGAATGCAAAGTAGATGAAGCCATTGTTTTTTCCCGGCGCGAGCAGCACCGTCAAAATGACCAGCCCGATCAGCACCGGTTTCTTTCGGAGGTAGGCATAGGGATTGTTCAGCCGACGGATGGATTGCCATTCCGTCACCAATGTCACCGCCGCAAGGCCGAACAAACACGCGAGCACGATGCGGTCGCCGGCG
>JBDHQG010000656.1:0-2923 GCA_039806925.1 Limisphaerales bacterium | reverse complement strand
TGAGGCCTGTTGGTTCCATTTTCCGGTGCAGCCGCGCCGCCCACGGGCGGGGAAAGCTCCGCGTCGATGCCGAGCAATTTCGTGATCTCGCCTGCCGCCTGATCGCCCATGAACTTCTCGAAATCCATCCGCGCAAACTTCGCCTTCTGCTCCGCCGCCTTGAGATCGCTGAAGTTCTGGTTGAGCTGGATGTCATACGCTTGCCGGGCCTCCGTGAGCGAGGCGACGGTGGATTCAAACTGGATGTCCTCCTGCGTCAGCTGCTTCTTCAGCTCGGAAGAATCGAGTTCCACCAAAACCTTGTTCGTCCGCACATCGTCCTCGGTAACCTGATACCCCTCATCCACGATCTTCAGGATCTTCACGCCTTGGTATCCGCGCACCTCGCACTTGATGTCCTGCGACTCCAACGCCTCGACGCTTCCGCCTTCAAGCACGCTGATCACCAGATTGCCCCGGCGCGCCGCAAAGGTGACGCCGTTTGCAGGGGCCTGCCCCGGCCTCAGCCAAAACCACGCCGCCGCCAGAACGCCCACGACGACCAGGCCGCGCAGCCACCACGGTTGTTTGAGAATGAATTTGAACATACGCATCACTTTCCAGCGGGCGAAACCTCCTCCCACTTTCCGTTTTCCTTGATGTAGAGAATTCCCGTGCTGTTCCAAAATTGCAAACGCGCGATGGTGTGCGCCACCAACGCCTGCGTCCGCTGGTTCTTCGCGCTGACGAGATCGTTCTGCGCGTCCACCTGATCCTTCGCCACGCCGCGACCCAGCTCCGAGAGCAAGTCCTGCTCTTCCACCCGGCGCTCGCTCAGCTTCACCCGCAGCTCACTGATCTCATAATTGCGCTTCGCCTGATCCAGCGCGCGCCAGCCCTCGCGCACTTGCAGGCGGATGTTGTCCTCCAGATTGACGAGCTCGCGTTCCGCCTGCTTGGAAGTGATCAACGCCGCCCGGTAGGAATTGCGCTGGGCCGTGCGCTCGAAAGGCAAGTCCACGTTCAACCCGGCGTCCCAGCGATAGCGCTCGAAATCCGGAAGCACGAATCCGCGCCCCAGTCCGGGACCGCTGTTGACGCCTCCGCTGGCGACCAAATCCACCTGCGCCTTGAGCGCGTCCGCGGCCACGTCCACTTTCCGCACGGCATCCTCCCGGCTGTCCCTCGCGGTCAAATAATCGAGACGCATCGTCAACGCCAGCGCGATGGCATCCTCCACTTTGATCGCCGGATGCAGAATGCGGAGGCTGTCGAGATCGCCGGTGTCGAGAACGATGTTCTCGCTGATGGGCAGACCAATCAGAATCTTGAACGTGTCCAGGCTCTGCTTGTAAGCGCGAATGGCGCTGATCCACGCGGCCTCGGAAGCCAGTTCCTCCTGCTCGAGACGTCCCAGCTCCGAAAGTTTGGTCCGTCCTTCCTGCACGAAGGAGCGGCTTCGCTCCGCGCTCTTGCGAAAGCTCTGCAACCCGAGCCAGTTGTTCAGCACGGTGTCGCGATTCTGCAGCACGTTGTAAAACGCCGTCGCCACCTGGACGCTGAAATCTTTCCGGTAACGCGTGAAGTCGCGCAGCGCGTAGAGCATGTTCCGCTCGGACTGCGTGAGGTTCTCCATCGTCACCCTGTAGCCGCGCCCGCGCCACAACGGCTGCACCACCGTGGCCCCGAGTTGCGAGCTCGTGAACGAGCGCGGGTCGCCCGAGAGATAGCGGAGAAAATCCGTCGTGAACGCCGCGGAGATGCGCGCACCGGACGCCAGCAGCAGGCTCGCACCGAGCTGATTCTGCTCCGTCACACGATGCTGCTCCACCAGCAACGCGTCCTCCGCCGCCAGCACGCGCGGCTGGCCAGTGATCGCATCCACCACCACGCGCACTTCCTCGGTGGTTGTTTGATAGGCGCCTTGGGCGCGGCCCGTGAAGATCGGCGTGAACTGATTTCGCGCAAGCGTCAACGACAGCGCCGACAGATAAAGCTGCTCCTTGCGGTTCTGGTATGTCCGACTGTGCTTCACTCCGATCTCCAGCGCCTCCTCCAGCGACAAGACGTGGGCACCCACCTCCAGCGTTCCTTCCGCGCCAAGAAACTCCACGGAATTCGTCGCCACGCGCAGCTGGTCGAACGACACCGCGTTGGTCTCCTCGATGGTGAATCGCCGATCCATGTTCGGCACCTCCGGAGTCTTGCCGGCAATGATCGCTGCCACCTCGCGGTCTGCCGACTTGCGGTAATGCACGCGGGTGCAGCCGCACGCCAGCAGATGACAAACGATCAGCCCCGACAGAATGAATGATGCCGGCCTCAAGCTCTTATGGATTCGCCAGTACCTGACCATCATCAGCGGTTTGAAATTCAATGATTGTGAACATGCTACTGCCTGAGAACATCCACCGGAGCCTGCCTGGCCCGAATCTCTCCGTAACGCCTTCCCAAACCCCGCAGACGCCGATGAGTTGCGGGGAAAATTACCCGTCCTGCACAATGGATTCTGGATTTGACCGCGTCCCCTTCAATTCGTCACGACATGAATTGCCCGATTGAGCATCCCTCGCCTATACTCCTCCGCTCGGCATGGCTGATCCGCGTGTTCACGAACTGCAAGCGCTCCTGCCGCGGTGCCTCCTGCCCGACTGGGTCCGGCTCGGCTCGCGGCTCGTCCGGCTGTTGCGCGATCAACATCATCCCGCCTCGCACGATGCGGTGCTGAACCGTCTGCTCGTCCAGGCACGCGCCTCGACGGAGCTGCGCGAGAAACGCCAGGCGTGTGTACCGCGCGTCCATTACCCGCCGGACCTTCCCATCACCGCACGGAAGGACGAAATCGTCGCCGCCATTCGCACGAACCAAGTCGTCGTCATCGCGGGCGAGACCGGCTCCGGCAAGACCACGCAAATTCCCAAGATGTGTCTCGAAGCCGGCCTGG
>JBDHQG010000048.1:0-12887 GCA_039806925.1 Limisphaerales bacterium | reverse complement strand
GGTCGCGTCGAACACCACGGGAAATCCTGAGCGGCGCAGGGTGGGAATCGAACGCATGTCCGCGACGAGATTGTTGTAGCCGAAGGTCGTGCCGCGTTCGGTCACGAGAATGCGTTTCCCGCCGAACTCGGCCGCCTTTTTGACGACCTGCCCCATCTCGGCTGGCGAGAGAAATTGTCCCTTCTTGATGTTCACGATCTTTCCTGTCAGCACCGCCGCCTCGATCAAATCCGTCTGGCGGCAGAGGAACGCCGGGATCTGTAGGATGTCCACAACGTCTCCGGCGATCTCGGCCTGGCTTTCATTATGAACATCCGTCAGTAATGGAACGCCGACCCTGGCCCGAACGTTCGCCAAAATCTCCAGCCCCGCCTCCAACCCCACGCCGCGGAACGATTTCCCGGACGTGCGATTGGCCTTGTCGAAGCTCGCCTTGAAGACATAGGTAATGCCGAGCTGCGCGCACGTTTTCTTCAGGCGGCGCGCAATGTTCAAGCAGAGCGCCTCGCTTTCGATCGAGCAAGGCCCGGCGATGACGAACAGCCGCCGCGATGACTGCAAGGATTTCCAAAGTGTGGCAATTGGGTCCGGCACGCGCAGAGGTGTAGCAGTGCGGGCCGGAGCCGTAAAACGCAAAACGAACGGCGGAAGATGCCGGACGGGGGGAGAATTATCGAAGCGGTCCGGCGACCGTGTCGTCAGTGCTTCCGGGAAGCGCCGATACCAGGCGCCACCCCGAAATTGTTCTTCAGGATTCGCCGAACTTTCAAAAAGACGACCATGCACTTTCTTCGCCAGCACAAGTTTGCCCTGAGCTTCCTGGCGCTGCTTGTCTTCTGCAGCGTCATGGTGATCTGGCAGCTTGATGCGCGAAAGAACGCGCAGGAAAACCGGCATGTGGAACTCCGAGAGGCGATGATTCTCCTGCAAACTGGCGGCTACACGAACCAGGCGGACAAGCTCTACCTCAAGCTGCTCACCGACATTGACCGTCTCTCGGATCGCGAGCTGATTGAGGACTGGCAGCGGACGGTGATTCTCGTCGATCCGGGATCACACCAACCGTCGAACTCCGTCTGGCGCTATTACTGGACGGTGCGCAACGCGATGGAACGACGTTCGGAGAGCATCATTCAACGGGCGTTGAAGCTGTCGGAAGAGGAAGATTGATTCAGGAGCAATTCCGACCGCTTACTTTATCTGCGTCCCGCGACTCGGAATCGTCCGCACCAGATGCGCGACGACGGCTTCAATCTGCTGTTCATCCAGCGGGCCGCCTTCCGTCTTCGTGAAGGCCGGCATCATCGTTCCGGCGCGACCGTGCGTAATCCACTGGCGCCAGTGCTCAGGGTCGGTGGGATGATTCAGTTTCCGCAAATCAGGAACGGTGGAAGCGCGGTGTTGTGAATCGTGGCACACGCCGCAAACACCCGTGTAAAGCTTCGCGCCATTCATCACGCCCTTCGCCGGATCGGCGTGGCACGAGACACACTCTGCCTTCGTGAAAATGGCCTGACGATCCGCCAGCGCCGTCTGCATGTTCCTCAAGCGATCCGCGTCCGCCATTCCGGGCGTCATGGTTGCGGGAGTGATGGTCGTCTGGACGCTCAGCGCATACGAGCCGCCGGTGGTGTCGACGTTCACGCCCTTGGACACCGTGCCGCTCTTGCCGGCGAGATCCATCTTCACATCGATGGAGCCGTTGGTGCCCGGAGGAATCCGCCAGGGCGTCTGCGGCAGCTGCGCCACGGTGCAGAAGCAACTGCTTTGCGCGCGCACGATGTAAACCTCCTCCGGCGAATTGTTCGTGAACCAGAATTTGAACTCGGCGTAACGCTCACCGGGCTTGCTCGTGTATTCCTTGCTGATGGCGTCCCATACGAGCTTGCCCTCCTGCGCGCGGGCGGAAGTCACGTTGCCAAGCGCCAGCGCGGCGCTGACCAGAAGCATCTTTGCGATAGTTTTCATCGAATGGAGTGTTGGTGGTCCCCGAAGGAACCGGTCCCGTGTGCGCGCTGACAGCCAAGCACAATCGGCGGGAGACGGCAACCCGCGAATCGCCGCCTACGGGTTGCGCGCTTCGGAGATGATGCGCTGGATTGAGGTGATCTGCTCGGACCGCAGGGAACGTTGTGCCTCCTCCTTGTCTTCGCGGGACATCGAGGCGTCGCCAAGGATTCGTTGAAGATGGGCGTCGTTGGTTTTCAGCAGGTGAAAGATCGGCATGATGGCCTTCTCGGTGCCGCCGAACTGCGTCGCGGTCTGTCGCGCTTTCACGTAGAGGGGATCCTTGAGGTCCAGGTAATCCTGATAACGCTTCGCTCCGAGCGCCTCGCGGATGGCGGCGCCGCGCTGGGCAAGGTGCCGTTCGCGCTGCTGCGGGCTCAGGGCGTCGAGCGTCCCGTATTCGAGCTGCATCTGGTGATCGAGCGGATCGATGGCCCGCAGGATTTTGCGGAACTCGTCCGGCGTGGTGTTGAAGCCGCGTAGCTCCTCGCGGAGCAGGCTGGCGTTTTGCGAATAGCGCAGAAGGAATTCCTCCATCGCCCCGGCGTCGAGCACGCGGCGCAGCTCCGCCCGCGTCTGCTCGCGCAGCTTCGCCATCTCCACGGCATTCGGCGACTGGCCGTCGTTGAAGCGCGCCCAGTCGAGGCTGCCGGCGCGTTCGCGCGAGCGGGCGCTGATCTCCTGCACGGCGTTGTGAACTTCGGGCGGCAGGTTGCCGAGCACGGGGCCGGTGAGCTGGATGTTCGACCACAGCATGCCTTCGCCCTGCTCGCGTTGCGCGGCCTCCTCGCCGAGGTATTTCACGATCAAAGCACGTCGTTCCTCTTCGAGGCTGCGGCCTTTCTCCGGCAACCCGCCGGTCGCGACGAGCTCCAGCTCCGAGCGCCACCATTTCATGTCATGGGCGATGGCTTCCTTGAGCCGCTTCCTGGCGAAGAGATCGTTGATGTCCGCCATCACGATGTAGCGAATCCTTTCGTCGGGGCATCCGACGGCGCGGAGGCTTTCGAGGTAGGTCTTGTAAACGTTCGTCCCGGATTGCTCGTCCACCTGGATCTGTTCCCATCCGATGCGCCGGTCGATGAACACGGCCTTCGGCGGCTCCACGTTGGTTGCCGGAGCTGAGCTGGTGTTCTCGATGGTCACCGCGTTGGTCGGCGCATTCGTGATGGCCGGAACAAACTCGGGCGGCGTGACCTTGACGATGATGTTCGTCGTGGGTGTTGGCACCGGGAACGAAGTGCTGACGAACGCCGGCTGGTTGTTCGAGGAAAGGACGAGATAGACGACAAAGCACGTCGCGAGGGCGACGTTCAGTCCGAGGAACAACCGGAGCAGATGCTTGTCTTGCATACTTCGTCAGACGAATTCCAGCGGCGCCGCTTCAGCTCTGGCTCAACCGTTGTTTCGGCGCGTCCGCCAGCATCTGGTGCGCTTCCGCGAGGATCTGCGGAATGCGTTCCGCGAACGGGCTGCGCGCGAGATGCCGTTTGAGATCCGCAGTCGCCACCTTCGAGGCGTTCTCGCCGGGGAACCAATGGTCCGCCTGGCCGAGCAGGTTGTAACGCATCTTGCCCCACGCCACGAGGTCGAGCGATTTCGCGTACGTCCAGAGCCGGAGAATTTCCACGATGTTGATCTGGCCCGGCACATCGACGTATTCCGGCAGCCCCTCGAACCACCGGCGGCACCAGTCATCGCCCAGCGCGTTCGTCATCTCGGCGCGCAGCCGGGCTTCCACCGGCGCGATGACTTTCGCGGCGTGGTCGTAGTGTTCCAGCGCGCGGATATGCTCGTCGAAATCGGACGGTCGCGCCGCGCCGCAGCTCAGTGTGTGAACCTGCGGGCGCGCGAGGCAGTAGAGGTCGTTGAACTGCATCGGCGTCAGCGGCGCGCAAAGGTCGACCAGTTTCTTCGGCGGCTCGTAGAGTTTTCCGCCCTTGTCGTTCGGGCTGATGATGAACACGCCCATGTCGTGCGCGCGCGCGGCCTCGACGCAGCGCCAGTTCAGATCGTTGACGAAGTACCAGTGGAGATTCACGTAGTCGAAGCCACCGCTCTCGATGGCCTCCATGATGATGTCCGGCGTGGCGTGCGTGGAAAATCCAATGTGCCGGGCGCGGCCTTCCTTCTGGAGTTTTCGCGCGCCTTCAAGACAGCCGCCCTTGCGCAATGACCAGTCGAGTAGCTGACGGTTGTTGATGCCGTGGAGCGAGAGCAGTTCGACGTGATCGAGACGGAGATAGTCCATCGACTTGTCGAACGTCTTGAAGAATTCATCCTGCGTCGCCATCGGCGCGACCTTGGTCTGCACGATCATCTTGTCGCGCGGCAGCGTGGGGAGAATCCGGCCGAGCTGCATTTCCGACGAGCCGTAGCCGCGCGCGGTCTCGATGTGGTTGATGCCGAGATCGAGCGCGCGGCGGATGGTGGCTTCGAGATTGTCCTGATTCTCGGCGGGGATGTCTTGGGGCGGGACATCCTGCCACTTGTGCTGGTAGCGCATGCCGCCGCAGGAGATGACCGGCATGGCCAGCTCGGTTCGTCCAAATCGTCGGTATTTCATGGGCGGTGGTTATCGCACGCGCCCCTCCGACAGGCAACAGCAGACCCGGTGTCCGGTGCGAAACCCCGTTGGCAAGGCTCCTGCAAGGCGGGCTCACCGAACGATCAAACCGCGGACCAACTCGCCCGGCGTCGTTTCCCGAATCATGCTGAACATCAAGAGCGCCCGAATCGATCGACCGCTGAACCTCCCGTGGCTTCCGTGCTTCGTCCTCGCCCTGCTGCTGCTTGTTTCCGCGATGCTCGCGCACGGGGAATCCCCGGCACCGCGCGCCTACGAGGGGGGCTTCGCGCAGGTCGCAAAAATTTCAGGGGAGCTTCATCACGCGCTCGACGTGAAGAAGCGTCAACTTGTGTCCGCCACGCCGAAGCTTCTCGTCGGCGCCGCGTCGCCCTGCATCGCGCCGCTGGCCGGCGACGCAAGCACCGGCACCGTGGGGTTGTCCGCCGGCTGGCTGGACTTGATCAACCGCCTCGCGCACGCCCGGGCGCTTGAGGAATTGTCCGGCGGTTATTTTGCGCGGTACGTGCAGCATCTCGCCCCGGACGGTTCCTCGACGGAGCCGGTGGGCAAATCCATCCCGCCCGATCAGGCGTGGAGCTTCGACACGATGAATCACCAGGTCAGTTTGTTTAACCAGATGATCGGCGCTCTCGTCGCGATTGAAATGGCGCATCACTACCTCGGCCATTTTCAGAAGCATCCCGCGACTGGAACGGACGCCGGCATTCCCGGTCCCTTTGCCGTGTGCGTCTCCGAAAGGGAATGGCGCGACGCGGTGATGAAAGGCGCCCGCAACGCGCTCGACTGCGGCCTGGGCGTGGATGGATTTCGCGCGCTGTTGACGGCCGTGGAGAAGGCGCCGGGGCGTCCGAAGTGGACCGCATATCTCGTCCATCCCAAAGCGGACACGGGCAAGCTCAGCCGTGATCTGGAGAAGCTGGAGAAGGATTTCTTCCTCGTGGAGAAATAGGCTCCGGCCAAAAACAAAAAGCGTGGCCTTTCAACCACGCTTCAAAGTGGGAGTCGTGACAGGATCGCCCGCGGTTACTTGAGCGACTTCAGCTTGGCGATCCACGCCTCGGGACCGCCCGGCATGTAGCCGACCTGGCGCCAGACCACCTTGCCCTCGCCGTTGAGCACCACGATGGTCGGGAATCCCTCGGCCTTGTATTTTTCCTGGAGCGCCTCGTTGGCCTTCTTCAAGGCGTCGGTCTGCTTCTTGCCGTTTGGGAAATCGACTTCCACCAGCACGAGCTTTTCCTTCGCGAAGGCGCCGAATTCCTTCGTGCTGAAAACCTCCTTGTGGAGCTTCTTGCACCAGCTGCACCAGTCCGAGCCCGTGAAATTCATCAACACCAGCTTGCTCTCCTTCTTCGCCTGGGCCTGCGCGGACGGAAAATCTGTCGACCACGCGGACTCCGCGGCGGTGACTTTCAAGGTGGCGACCGCTGCCAGGACGACAGCGGCAAGAACGAACGATTTCATGAGATTATCTGTGGTTTTTTGGTTGTTAAGTTTTGCTCAAGCAGGAAGTTGGACGCGCGCGGGGTCGGATTCTTCACCCCAGACGGCGCTGCCGCGAACGATGGTGGCCACGGGCTTTCCCTTCATCCGCCAGCCGTCGAACGGGTTGTTCCGGGATTTGCTGGCTGATTCGTCGCGGCGATAAACCCATTCGCGGTCGGGATCGAAAACCGTGACGTCAGCGTCCGCCCCGACACTGAGAGTGCCCTTCGCGAGACGAAGCAGCCGGGCGGGAGCCACGGTGAACTTCGCAATCAAATCGGGCAGGGAAAGCCGCTTCGCATGGTAGAGCTGCATCAGGCTCAGGGCGAGCTCGGTCTCGAATCCCGTGATGCCGAACGGCGCGTAGTCGAACTCGACTTCCTTCTCGTAGTCACAATGCGGCGCATGATCGCTGCACAAAATTTCAATCGTGCCATCGGCGAGCCCCTCCAGAATCGCCTCGCGATCCCGGGCGGACCGCAGCGGCGGATTCATTTTGAAATTCGTGTCGTAAGCCGGCCAGATCGGGCGCTCGGAATTCGCCGGCCCCGCCCAGAACACGCCCGCGCCGTCCTTCGCCCAGAACTTCTCGCTTCCCGCGATGGCCGCATCCGTCAGCGTGAAGTGATGCGGGCACGCCTCGCCGGAAATCGTCTTCACACCGCGCTTCTTCGCCGCGCGAATCAGCTCCACGCTCCGCGCCGTGCTCAGGTGCTGGCAGTGGACGTGCGCGCCGGTCAACTCGGCGAGCAGGATGTTGCGGGCGACGATCATGTCTTCGCCCGAGGCCGGCCAGCCGCGCAGGCCGAGCGACGTGCTCCAGAACCCTTCGTGCATCACACCATCGCTCACGAGCGCGTAATCCTGGCAGTGATCCATCACCGGCAGATCGAACATCTTTGCATATTCGAGCGCGCGCCGCATGAGCTCATTGTTCTGCACGCAATGCCCGTCGTCGGTGATGGCCACGACGCCGGCCTGCTTGAGGGATCCAATCGGCGCCAGTTCCTCGCCGGCGATGCCCTTGGTGATGGCGCCGGTGACAAAGACATTCACGATGCTGTCACGTTCCGCCTTGTCGCGAATCAACGCCACCGTTCCGGCGTTGTCGATGGACGGCGAGGTGTTCGGCATGCAGACGACGGACGTGAACCCGCCGCGCGCCGCCGCCTTGGTTCCCGTGGCGATGGTTTCCTTGGCCGATTGTCCCGGCTCGCGCAGATGCACATGCAGATCGATCAACCCGGGGCAAACCACGAGCCCGGCGCAATGGCGGCGTTCCGTGTCGGCACCAGCCTGCGTTGCGGCGTCAGCTCCCACGGCCGCAATCTTCCCGTCGCGGATCAGGACGTCAGCCATCGCGTCGAGGCGATTGGCTGGGTCGATGACGCGTCCACCGGTGAGAAGCAAGGAACTCATGCGGCGCGGAGCCTACACGGACGCTAATTGACAAGGCAAGTTCGCTCGATATAGTCACTGCGCAATCGCGGGCGTAGCTCAATGGTAGAGTTCCAGTCTTCCAAACTGGCCACGTGGGTTCGATTCCCATCGCCCGCTCCACTTCGAGAATCGCCTTCCCGGTTTGCCAAATTGCCCGTTTCAAATCCGCGTCCCTCCGTGGTTCAATTGTTTGCAGATGCGACCGCCGCGATTCATTCCGCCGTTGGGCCCGCCGAAGCGTTCTCCGAAGGAACGCGCGCTGGCGGAGTTGCGTGGCGTTGACCTCGCGCCGCTGGAGAAGATTCGCGCGCGCCCCGCCAGGGCGGTTGGCGAATTGATGCCGCAGCTTCTCTCGAAGCTGCGCATGGACAAGCGTCAGGCCGAAGCGGAAATACAACGCGTCTGGCAGCACCTGATCGATCCCACCATCACCGCCCACGCCCAGCCGACCGGCATCCACAAAGGCACGCTTTTCGTCACGGTGGACAGCAGCGTGTGGCTCGATGAAATCGTGCGCTATCGTCGCAAGGAGATCTTGGACCGGCTGCAACACAGCTTCGGTCGCGAGGTGATTCAGCGCATATCGTTCCGCACGGGTTGAGGGGTGCGGACCTGTCCGGAGCGTCCATTGGGGGCGCATCTTGACCCGGACCGCGAGCCGTCCCGGCTCGCAGCGCGTCGCCCGGGCGGCGGTGCCGGTAAACTTCAACGATGCGGATGCGCTCCACCCGCTGCGACCGGGGACCGGTCGCGCTCCGTCGCTCCGTGTCCAGTTGCGCCCGATGGACGTTGCTTTTTGTGCGTGACAGGGGAGGCGGAGCAAGGTCAAAGGAAGAAAACCAAGACCACCACCACACCAAGACACCACCATGTATAAAATCCAAGGAGCCGATCAGAAGGAGTATGGACCCGTTGCCGCCGAGATGATTCGAGACTGGATTCGCCAGGGCCGGGTGACCGGGAAAACGCTGGTGCAATCCGAGGGTGTTTCTGAATGGAAGCCGCTGTCTGAGTTCGTTGAATTTGGCGCGGACCTCGCCGCGAAGCAGGGCAGCGCGGGTTCGGCTGCTCCACCGATGATGGGTGCCGCGCCGCCGGCGTTGCCGCCGAGACCCAGGTCGGGCATGGCCATCGCGAGTCTGGTGTTCGGAATTCTTTCCATGGTGGGCTGCCCGATCATCGCGAGCCTGCCGGCGATCATCCTCGGCCACATCGCGCACAGCCGAAACCGGCGGAGCCCGCACGAATATGGTGGCGGAGGATTGGCGACGGCGGGGTTTGTTTTGGGCTACGTGAGTTTTATCACCGTTCCCATCCTGGCGGGATTGCTTCTGCCCGCGTTGGCGAAGGCCAAGGACAGGGCCCAGCGAATCACCTGCGTGAGCAACATGAAACAAATCGGGCTCGCCGCGCGGATGTGGGCGAACGATCACAACGGCAAGTTTCCGCCGAACTTTCTTTCGATGAGCAATGAGGTTGCGACGCCGAAGGTCTTCGTGTGTCCCGGAGATGGGGGCGCGGTGAAGGCTCTCGACTGGTCGTTCTTCAGCGAGGCGAATGTCTCTTACGAATATCTCCAGCCCGGCATCGCCGAGAACGAGGCCGCGCAGGTCGTGGTGTTCCGCTGTCCGATTCACGGCAACGAAGGCTTGGGCGACGGCAGTGTGATGATGGGCGGGCGTCGTCCGGCGCGTCCACCCCGCTGAGTTGGCGGTACGGTTGCACTAAGCCGGAACGATGCAGTTGGTCTGGGGGGAACGGGCCACCGGCCCGTTCTCGGCGGCAACCTGCCGCCGAGTCGAACGCACGACGACCGTTCACCATTCAGTGCGCGCGTCGTGCGCGCGGCTGTCGGGCGGGTCGCCCGACAGAACGGGCCGGTGGCCCGTTCCACCCGGAACTCAACCGCATCGTTCCGGCTAAGGCCACTCTGGTAAAACTTCTCATCTAAAAAACGCAAAGCCTCATGGCGTGGTGGACCAGGCGACGCCAAACTCCCGGCCACACTATGACCAGCAAAAAGAAATTCTCCATCGCGGTGGTGGGCCTGGGGTTCGGGGCGGAGTTCATCCCGCTGTGGCAGAAGCATCCGCAGACGGACTGCCACGCGATCTGCCAGCGCAACGAGGACAAGCTCAACAGCGTGGGCGACTACTTCGGCGTGGCCAAGCGCTACACGGATTTCCACGCGATGCTCAAGGACCGGAGCATCGACGTCGTGCACATCAATTCGCCGATCCCCGACCACGGCTGGATGAGCATCGCGGCGTTGAAAGCCGGCAAGCACGTCGCCTGCACGGTGCCGATGGCGACGAACATCGAGGACTGCAAAAAGATCGTCGAGCTCGTGAAGAAGACCGGGCTCAAATACATGATGATGGAAACCGTCGTGTATGCGCGCGAATACCTCTTCATGAAGGAGCTCCTCGACGACGGCAAGCTCGGCAAGCTGCAGTTCGTGCAGGCGAGCCACCAGCAGGACATGGACGGCTGGCCCAATTACTGGCCCGGCCTGCCGCCGATGTGGTATGCGACGCATTGTGTGGGACCGGTGGCGGGATTGATCGGCAAGCCGGCGGAATACGTGTCGTGCTTCGGCTCCGGCACCATTCGCAAGGAACTGATCAAACACTACCAATCACCGTTCGCGGTCGAGACCTCGCACATCAAGTTCGCGGGCACGGACGTGAACGCGCGCATCATCCGCTCGCTCTTCGACACGGCGCGGCAATACCGCGAGAGCATCGACGTCTACGGCAGCAAAGCCTCCGTCGAATGGCCGCTGATCGAACACGAGCCGCTGGTGATGCACACCGCCAAGCTCCCCGAGCCGAAGATTCCGAAGACGGTGAAGTGCCCGGACTTTGCCAGGCGCCTGCCCAAGAGCATCGCCAAATACACGACGCAAGGCGTGTACGATAGCAGCAAGAAGACGCACCTCTCGTTCACGCAAGGCAGCGGCCACGGCGGGAGTCATCCGCACCTGGCGAACGAATTTGCGATGGCGCTGCACGAAGACCGCGATCCGTTCCCCAACGCGAAGCAATCGGCAAACTGGACATGCGTGGGCCTGTGCTCGCACGAGTCCGCGCTCCAGGGCGGCAAGATCGTCAAGCTGCCCGCCTTCACGGTGTGAGCAGCGTTGACATCGCGCGCTGAACTGAACCAAATCTCCGAGGAATACCCATGAAACTGCTGACCACTCTGGCGTTCTCTCTTCTCACGGCGACCATCGCCACCGCGGCTTCGGGCCCGATCCGCGTGCTGCATCTCGGCAAGGACGGAACTGATTCCGCGAAGCACGCGCATGCAATCATGCGCGACCTTGGCCGCGACGCGATCTGGTTCGATTACACGTCGGACGCGGGCCTCGTGACGCCGGAATGGATCGCGAAATTTGACGCCGTGCTGCTCGACGCGCCGAAGGATGACTTCAAGGCGCTGGCCGGCGCGGATGCGAAGCGCGTGGTGACGGGGGAATTCGGCGGCGGCGAGAAGAGCTGGGCCGAGGGTTTGCGCGCGAAGCTCCTGGCTGCGGTCGGCGACGCCCGGAAGAAGGACTGGGAAGCGTTCCTCGCCCAGCGCGAGCCGGAGAAGCGCGGGGCGAATCCGAACGTCGCCAACTACGAGCGGCGTCCGGAGGCGATCACTTTCGTGGAGCCGCTCTCGGTGAAGGGCAGCAAGGAACGCACGCAGGTGCCGGTGGACATGCGTCTCGAACTCTTCGCCGCCGAGCCGGACATTGCGAAGCCGATCTTCATGGCGTGGGACGAGCGCGGTCGCTGCTGGGTGGCCGAGACGCGCGATTACCCGCACGGCGTCCAGCGTTCCGGCGAGGGCAATGACTCGATCAAGATTTGCGAGGACACCGACGGCGACGGCAGGGCGGACAAGTTCACCGTCTTCGCCGAGAAGCTGAACATTCCGACGAGCTTCGTGTTCGCAAACGGCGGCATCATCGTCTCGCAACCGCCGCGCTTCCTGTTCCTCGCGGACACGGACGGCGATGACAAGGCGGATGTGCGCAAGGAGGTCATGACCGGCTGGAGCATCGGCGACACTCATGCGCAGGCGAACAATCTGCACTACGGCTACGACAACTGGCTCTATGGCTGCGTCGGTTACTCGGGCTTCAATGGCGAGATCGGCGGCGACATGAAACGTTTCGCGCAGGGCACGTATCGCTTCAAGGCGGACGGTTCGGCGCTGGAATTCCTCCACCAGTTCTCGAACAACTCCTGGGGCCACAGCGCGAACGAAGCGGGCGATCAGTTCGGCGGCACAGCGAACGGAGCGCCGATTTTCTACGGCGGCATCCCTGCCAGCGCGGCACCGCGTGGCATGCGCGTGATGACGGCGAAGAAGATCAACGTGGTGGACACATGCCACACCATCACGCCGAACTTCCGGCAGGTGGATGTCTTCGGCGGGTTCACGGCGGCGGCGGGCAGCGCGTTCATTTACTCGGCGAACCTGCCGGCGCGGCTTCAGGGCCGGGCGATGGTCTGCGAGCCGACGATGAAGAACATCACGCTCATGAACGTGCAACGCGACGGCGCGGGTTACACGGCGAAGGACGAGTTCAACCTCGTCGCCAGCGCCGACGAATGGATGTCGCCGGTGTTCGCGGAAGTCGGCCCGGACGGCGCGGTGTGGTTCGCGGACTGGCAGAACTTCATCATCCAGCACAACCCGACGCCGAGCGTGCAGCGCGGCGGTTACGATGCGAAGACCGGCGTGGGCGGTGCGCACGAGAATCCGCTGCGTGATCACGCGCGCGGCCGCATCTACCGCGTCGTTTGGGAGAAGGCGCAGAAGCCGGCGCTCGCATCGCTCAAGAGCGCTTCGACGGGCGCTCTCGTGAAAGCGCTGGGCAATGACAATCAACTTTGGCGATTGACCGCGCAGCGGCTGCTGGTCGAAGGCAAGAAGACGGACGCGACGGATGCGCTCAAGCAAATCGTCACAGCCAAGGAGCCGGGCATCGGCGCGATTCACGCGCTGTGGACGTTGCACGGCCTCGGCAAGCTCGACGATGAAACGCACAAGACGGCGTTGCTCTCGAGGAGTTCCGCGCTGCGCCGCAACGCGACGCGCGCGCTCGGCAACGACGACAAGGCGAAGGCGCTTTTCTTCAGCGCGGGCGTCGTAAGCGACCCGGATTTGATCACGCGCAAGGCGGCGATGGTGAAGCTCGCGGATTTTCCGACCACGAAGGAAATCCAGACGGTCGTTGCGAGTCTCGCGAAGAAGCCGGAGCATCGCTCGGACGAGTGGTTGAACGAGGCGACGCGCCTGCTGATGAAGAAACACAAGGCGGAGGCGTACAAGGAAGGCCCGAACCTGCTGCCGAATCCGGGCTTTG
>JBDHQG010000655.1:0-2928 GCA_039806925.1 Limisphaerales bacterium | reverse complement strand
GTCCCCCCGCGGGTTTGCCCTGGCCGGTCACCACCACATCCGGCAGTTTCGCGGGAGCATTGGCATGGTTGACGGAGGTTGGGGAATTGTCCGGCGGGTTGGAGGATGAGGCCGTGCCGGTGCCCTGGCCATGCGCTGTTCCAGCCAGCAGGACGGCGTTCACGACCGAGAACGTCGCCATTGAAACGCGCCAGCCGGGCTGGCTCGACGGTGCGGAACGGCCGGAGGGAGCCGGTCGTTGGTTGCTGCGATACTTCATAAATGTTGTTGTGCGAACGATTCTCCCTGCCTGCGCCACTGGATTCCTGTTTGGAAGCCCGGTCGTTGGAGAACGGCAACGCCCCGGCACGTTGCCAGAAGGCGGGTTTTGCCCGCATCCGGCTGCTTGCGAATGATTGTCGGTGGCTTGCGCTTGCCGCCGGGAGGGCGATTGGAGGATTCCGGGCGGAAAAGACCCGGCTGATTGAGGTGGGTTTGTCGGGCCTTTTGGAGCTGATTTGCGATTCCAACTCAACCCAAACCCGGCCTCGACGATAAAACCGGAGGTTGCAACCGGCACGGGTCGCGTTGTATTAGTCCGCGCATTGTCATGGGCAAGGCACTGATTATCGCCGAGAAGCCGTCCGTCGCCAGCGACATCGCGAAGGCGCTGGGCGGGTTCCAGAAGCACGACGAATATTTCGAGAGCGACAACTACGTCATCTCGTCCGCCGTGGGTCACCTGCTGGAGTTGTGCGTCCCGGAACAGTTCGAGGTGAAGAAGGGCAAATGGACCTTCGCCGCGCTGCCCATGATTCCGCCGCACTTCGACCTGCGTCCCATCGAGAAGACTGAAAGCCGGCTCAAGGTTCTGACCAGACTCATCAAGCGCAAGGACGTGGACGCGCTCATCAATGCGTGCGACGCCGGCCGCGAGGGCGAACTTATTTTCCGCAATATCGTCCAGCACACCCGCGCCAAGCAGCCGGTGCAACGGCTCTGGTTGCAATCGATGACGCCTGCTGCGATTCGCGATGGCTTCGCGGCGCTGCGCGCGGATGCGGATGTGCGCCCGCTCGCCGACGCCGCCGTCTGCCGTTCCGAATCCGACTGGCTCGTCGGCATCAACGGCACGCGGGCCATGACCGCGTTCAACTCCAAGCTCGGCGGCTTTCAGCTCACAACCGTCGGCCGCGTGCAGACGCCGACGCTGACGATTCTCGTCGAGCGCGAGGAGAAGATTAAGAAGTTCGTCCCACGCACGTATTGGGAAATTATCGGAACCTTCCAGGCGAAGGGCGGCGAATATGCCGGGCGCTGGTTCGATGAAGCCTTCGCGAAGGACAAGGACAAGAAGGACGCCGACGGCGAACTGAAGGCCGAACGCCTCTGGGACGCCGCCAAGGCGGAGGCCATCCGCGCGAAATGCCTCGGCAAGCCCGGCATCGTCACCGAGGAAAGCAAGCCGACCACTTCTCTTTCCGGGGGGCTCTACGACCTGACGACCTTGCAGCGCGAGGCGAACGGGCGCTTCGGTTTCTCGGCGAAGAACACGCTCGGGCTCGCGCAGGCGCTCTACGAAAAGCACAAGGTGCTCACCTATCCGCGTACTGATTCCCGCGCGCTGCCCGAGGATTACGGCAACACGGTGAAGCAGACGCTTGGCATGTTGCAGGGCACCGGCTACAGGCAGTTCGCCGACGAAATCCTCGCGAATGACTGGGTCAAGCCGGGCAACAAGCGCATCTTCAACAACGCGAAAATCTCGGACCACTTCGCGATCATCCCGACCTCGCTCGCGCCAAAAGGTCTGAGCGAACCGGAGCAGAAACTTTACGACCTCGTCACGAAACGCTTTCTCGCCGTCTTCTATCCGGCGGCGGAATTCCTCGTCACCACGCGCATCACGCGCGTCGAGAACGAACCCTTCAAGAGCGAAGGCAAGGTGATGGTGAAGGCTGGCTGGATGGCCGTGTATGGCCGCGAAGTCGAGAGCGGCGACACGCCGAACCTCGCGCCGGTCGAGCCGAACGAGACCGTCCAGACGGCGAAGATCGACGTCAACCAGAACGAGACCAAGCCGCCCGCGCGCTTCTCGGAAGCCACGCTGCTCAGCGCGATGGAAGGCGCCGGCAAGCTCATCGAGGATGAGGAACTCCGCGCCGCGATGAAGGAGAAAGGTCTCGGCACGCCCGCGACCCGCGCGTCGATCATCGAAGGGTTGATCAACGAGAAATACATCCATCGCCTCGGCCGCGAATTGCAGCCGACGGCGAAGGCGTTCTCACTCATCACGCTCCTGCGCGGCCTCGACATCCCGGAGTTGTGCAAGCCCGAGTTGACCGGCGGCTGGGAGCACAAGCTGCGTCTCATGTCGCGCGGGCAGATGAAGCGCGAAGATTTCATGCGCGAGATCGCGGAGATGACGCGACACATCGTCGAGCGCGCGAAAGGCTACGAGAGCGACACGGTGCCCGGCGATTTCGGCGAGTTGAAATCGCCCTGCCCGAAGTGCGGCAGCGTGGTGAAGGAGAACTACCGGAAGTTCCAATGCACGAACAAGGATTGCGACTTCGCGCTGTGGAAGAGCGCGGCGGGCCGGCTCTTCGAGGCGCACGAGATCGATGAGTTGCTGGAGAAGAAACAGGTCGGGCCGCTGCAAGGTTTCCGCAGCAAGCAGGGCTTTCCGTTCGCGGCGATCATCAAGCTCACGCCCGAGTTCAAGGCGGAGTTCGACTTCGGCCAGCCGAAGGAAGGAGAAGCCGCGGCGGAGGTGGATTTCACCGGCAAGGAACCCGTTGGCCAATGCCCGAAGTGCAAGGCGCGCGTGTTCGAGAACGGCATGAATTACGTCTGCGAGAACTCCGTGGGCGCGGCGCGCAACTGCGACTTCCGTTCGGGCACGATCATTCTCCAACAGCCGCTCGACCGCGCGCAGATGGGAAAACT
>JBDHQG010000654.1:0-2938 GCA_039806925.1 Limisphaerales bacterium | reverse complement strand
TTTCGAGGTACGACTGGAGGTCAAAAGGAAGCGGACGACGCGCGCCCGCGCGAGTGGCGGTGACAGACATGCGGAGGTTGTAGAAAAAGCGCGCTGGCGCGGCAAGAGGAAGATGGCTCCGCGGCGTCTCGCCGGAGCGATTTCTATGGCAAGACGTCCAGGCTCGAAGGCACGCTTTCCGTCGAAGCTGAACCGTGCGGGTTCGTGATCTCGACCCAGTAAATGCCTTCCGCCTGCGGCACGGACATGGAATCAGGAACCGAAACCGTCAGGGAGGCATTCGTTCCACCCGCCACAGTGACCGGCCCTCCTCCGAACGCGCTGATGAAATACCACTGGTAAGTGATCGGTTGGGAACCCACCGCAACCACCGAGAAGGTAAACGTGCCGCCAATGGAGACCTGGGCGTCCTGCTGCGGGAACGTCTTGATCGCCGGCACCAGATTGGTGACCGCCAGGCTCGCCGCCGCGCTCGTGGCCACGCCGAACTGGTTGCTCACGACGACATGATACGGCCCCGCGTCCGCCGTCTGCACATTGCTGAGCACCAGCGACGAGGAGTTCACGACTGTCGCGACGAGGTTCGTGTCATTCAAGAACCAGCGATAGGTGAGCGGAGCCGCGCCGAACACCTGCACCGAGAACGCCGCGTTCTCGCCGGAGTAGATGCCGACGCCGGCTGGCTGTTCGATGACGGCCGGCGCCGGGTCAGTAACAATGGTCAACGTCACCACCGCGCTGGTGGATGCGCCCAAAATCCCGTAGGCGACCGCGTAGTAGCTGCCGACGTCCTTGGGCACCGCATTGGTCACGATGAGTGTCGAACCTGTTTCGCCCACCAGCAGTTCGCCATTGAAGTACCAGCGATAGGAAATCGGCTCGGCACTGTTCACGGACACCGTGAACGTCGCGCTCTGGCCCAGCGGCACGCCTTGATCCTCAGGCTCACCATCAATGGCCGGCTCGCCGTCGGGCGGGAGCTCCGTGATCACGACCCGGTAGGCGCCGGAGTCCGAGTTGAACGGTTGCGGAGTGTATTGGAATTCTCCATCAAACTCATCCCCTTTGAAGGTTTCCACCCCAAGCCAAGCATCGTCGCCTGTCGCCCGGTATTGCAGCGTATAATACAAGTCCTCATCCACCTGCGGCATCGTGATGGTGCAAGACGGGTCATCGCAATCGACCTCGATGGGTTCGAGCAGATACACCGTCGCCGTATCGTCGCTTGAATCAAAGCCGTAGTCATTGGTCACCTCCACAAAGTAAGTTCCCTGCGTGTCCTCGATGTCGACATTGTCCACCGTGAGCGTCGCGTTGGTGGCGTTCGTAATCGCGTCGGCGTCGAAATACCATTGGTAGGTGAATGGTCTCGTCCCCCGCGCGGTCACGGTGAAAACCGCGTCCTCACCGCGCGTGACAAACGCCGCGGCCGGCTGCACGGAAATCGTCGGCGGCAGGTTGGTGATGGTGATCGTCACGACACGGCTCGTCACCATTCCGGCGGAGTTCGACGCCACGACGGAAAACGCCCCGCCCGAGTTGGTGGAAAGATTCGTCAGCGTGAGCGAGAAGTTCGTCGCGCCCGTGACGATCTCCGTCTGGTTCGAGTACCATTGGAACGCGATGGGCCGGGAACCAAACACGCTGAAGTGGAACGATACGTCGTCGCCCGCCGCCGCCACCTGATCCTCGATGTCCGTGGTAACCACCGGCGCGACCAACTGAACCGTCAGCGAAGCCAGTTCGCTCGTGACACGGCCGCCGTGATTCGTCACCACCACAAAGTAGCTGCCCTCGTTCGCGGGCTGGGCATCGCCGATGGTGTAGGTGTTGGTCAGTTCGAACGTGGTAAGGGGAGCCTGAAGATTCGTCGCGCCGTCCTTCACCAGATACCAGAGGAACGTCAGCGGCACCGTGCCGACCGACACCGCCGTGGTGAACGCCGCCGGGCTGCCGCCGAGCACCGTGTAGTTGGACGGCGAGAATGACAACACCGGCGGAATGCTCGTCACCGTCAATGAAGCCGCCGTGCTCACGACGCTGCGGTATTGATTGCCCACGCGCACCGAGTAACTCGCGTTCATCGTCGGATGCGCGTTGGTCAGCGAGAAGACGCTGCGGGTCGCGCCGAGAATCGCGACGCCGTTCGACAGCCATTGATAATTGAGCGTGCCATCGCCCTCCGCGGTGACCGAGAAGCTGCCGTCCGCGCCCGGGGCAAGAATCAGGCTCGATGGCTGGCGGGTGATGGTGGCAGGAATGACTACCGTGAGGCTAGCCGCGTCGCTTTCCACTGTGCCGGAATTGTTCCCCACCACCACGCGGTAGTTGCCCTCGCTGGTGGTCTGCGCGTTCGTGAGCACGTAGGCGGAGGCCGTCGCATTGCTGATCGCCGCGCTTCCGCGATACCACTGGTAAACCAACGGAGGATCGCCCTGCGCCGTAACCGTGAAGATGGCCGTGTTGCTGCGCCAGACCTCCGTGTCCACCGGCTGCTGCACAATCGTCGGCGCCACCAGCCCCACGCCATATTGATACGCGCCAAGGTCGGCGTTCGTGCCGGACGGCCGCGCCACGCCACGCGCGTCGAAGCCGAGGCCGTAATTGGTCAGCGCGAACCGGATCGCCGGGCTGTCATCGAGCAGGCGGATCGTTTCCACCGTCCCGCCGTTGCGCGCCAGCGTGTCGAGCCTCGGATCGAGATTGGTCAGCAGCTGCGTCACCTGCGCCCGCGGCACGCCGCTGAGCTTGAAGCTGCGATCCGAGCTGATGTTCCGCCCCTGAAAGGTGAACGTCTTGCCCGCGTAATGGCTGTTCGTGCCATTGGCCGGATACGCGATGATCGAGTTGCGCAGCGTGAACACGCCGTTGCTGTTCGCCACGTTCGCGCCGCGGCTGACGCCCTTGTCGCCATCGCGACCCGCAAGGGTGCCCGCGC
>JBDHQG010000653.1:0-2943 GCA_039806925.1 Limisphaerales bacterium | reverse complement strand
AACGTTTCGTCTCCAACAGTGCAGGCATGAACGATTGCAGAATGGCCGATCGTCACCCAGTTCCCGATGATGCAGGGGAACTCGTCCGCCAGATGCACCAGGGCGTTGTCCTGAATGTTGCTGTGATGCGCTACGACGATGCGGTTGATGTCGCCGCGGAGGACGGCGTTGTACCAGACGCTCGATTCATCACCGAGTGTCACGTCGCCAAGCACCACCGCGCCACGCGCGAGGTAGACGCCCTTGCCGAGCGTCGGCGACTTGCGCAGGCAGGTGTCAAGCTGCGTCTGTAGTTGTGATGCGAGCGTGTTCACGACATCTCTCTACCACGGCCCACCGGCGCGGCGCGACAGTCAAAAGCGATGAATCTTCCACAACTTCAGCCGGCTGGAGCATTCGAGGAATGCTGGAGCAAACTGCCCCTGAACTCCGACTAATCCGGCGTGATGAATCTTAGCTTCCATCCACACGTTGCGCTGGGCGACTCCTTGCGCCATAACTCCTCTGGACTGCTTCAATCGCGGCCACGGATGACCATGAACGCACTGTTTCGAACTCTTCTCCCCGCACTCGCCTTCCTCCTCGTCATGAACAACCCGCTCCATGCCGCCACGCGCGACGCCGAGTGGAAGGCGGTCGAGGACGCCGTCCAGAAGGGGCTGCCGCGCACGGCCATCACCAATCTCAACCTCATCATTCCCGCCGCGCTCAAGGAGAAGGCCTACGGCGAAGTCGCCAAGGCCATCGCTCGGAAGATCGTGCTCGAAGGGAACATCGAGGGGAACAAGGCCGAGGAGAAAATCACGCGCATGGAGGCCGAGATCGCGAAGGCACCGAAGGAGATCGTGCCGCTGCTCGATGCCATCGTGGCGAACTGGTACTGGCATTATTTCCAGAACAACCGCTGGCGCTTCATGCAGCGCACGCAGACGGCCCAGGCTCCGGGCAAGGATTTCACGACGTGGGATCTGCCGCGGCTCTTCGCCGAGATCGACAAGCAGTTCACCAAGGCGCTCGCCGGTGCGGACACGCTGAAGAAGACACCCATCGCGACGTTCGATGATCTCCTGCAGAAGGGAACCGTGCCGGACAGCTATCGCCCGACGCTCTACGATTTCATCGCGCACGAAGGGCTGAAGTTCTACACGAGTGGCGAACAAGCGGCGGCCAAACCACAGGACGCTTTCGAGCTCTTCGCGGACAAACCGGTTTACGGCATCGTGCCGGTGTTCGGCACGGTGGAAGAATTTCTCGCCGGCAAGATCGAGCGTCGAGCCGATGAATCCGCGACCGAGAAGGCCTTCTTCCTCTTCCGCGATCTGCTGACCTTCCATCGCAACGACGCCGATCCGTCGGCGTTTGCGGACGCGGATCTCGCTCGCCTGGCTTGGGCCTACAACGCCGCATTCGGCGAAGACAAGGCGACGCGCTACAAGGCCGCGCTCAAGACCTTCTCGGACAAGTGGGCCGACCACGCACTCTCCGCGCTCGCGCTGCATCATTGGGCACGGGTCATTCAGGGCGAAGGCAATCTGGTGGAGGCGCGCACGCTGGCGTTGCGCGGCGCGAACGCTCATCGCGACAGCATGGGTGGGAAGATGTGCCGCAATCTCGTCGCGGAGATCGAGACGAAGTCCGCGAGTATCAGCACCGAGCGCGTGTGGAATGCGCCGTGGCCGAACATCGCCGTCAGTTACCGCAACGTGACCAATGTCCATTTCCGGGCCATGGCGTGGGACTGGAATGCCTTCCTCGACAAACGCCATCGTCGCCCGGAGAACCTCAATGACGCTGAGCGCCGTGAGTTGCTGGCAAAGACGCCGACGCTCGAATGGTCTGCGGCACTGCCGGCCACGATGGATTTCAAGCAACGCACCGAGCTGGTTCCCGCGCCCACGACGCTCAAGCCTGGCTTCTATTTCATCATCGCGAGTCATGACAAAAGCTTCTCCGAACGCGAAAACCAAATCACCTACGCAGACGTCTGGGTCAGCGAGATCGCGCTCGTCGTCCGTCCGCACAATCAGCGCATCGAAGGCTTCGTGCTCGTCGCCGGTTCCGGTGAACCCGTGAGCGGCGCGGAAGTGATGTCGTGGCATCTCGACGATCAGGGCAATCGCGTCCCCACCTATCCCGCCGTCAGCACGGATACGAACGGCTTCTTCTCGTTTCCCTCGAAGGAATATCGCGGCAGCCTGCTCCGCGTGCGCGCGAAGATTGGCGACGTGCAGCATGAGCTGGGTTCGATGCAGGAATACAGCAGCTACCCGATGCACGAGCCGGATCCGCACGAGCAGACGATCTTCTTCACCGACCGCGCGCTCTACCGGCCCGGGCAGACGATTCAATACAAGGGCATCTGCCTGCGCGTGGACCAGCGCGGCGACAACTACGAGCTGCTGCGCGGTCGCAAGGTCACGGTGGTGTTCAGCGACCCGAACGGGAAGGAGATCGCGAAGGCCGAGCACGCGTGCAACGACTACGGCTCGTTCAGCGGCAGCTTCACCGCGCCGCGCGATCGCTTGATGGGCCGCATGACCATCAATGTGCCCAGCGGCCCGTTCGGCCAGGCGTCGTTTAACATAGAAGAATACAAGCGCCCGAAGTTCCAGGTGACGCTCGACGCGCCGAAGACGGCGGCGAAGCTGAACGACAAGGTCTCGCTCACGGGCAAGGCGGAGAGCTACACCGGCGCGGCGGTCGATGGCGCGTTGGTGAAGTATCGCATCGTGCGCGAGGTGCGCTGGCCGTGGTGGTGGCGCTGGTGTGGGGGACGGTCGGCGCGCGCGCAGGGCAGCCAGGAGATCGCGCACGGCACGGCGACCACGGGCGCGGACGGCGTGTTCAGCATCGAGTTCAACGCGAAACCGGACCCGAGCGTTTCAGAGAAGGACGAGGCGTCGTTCAGCTTCAGCATCTACGCGGACGTTACGGACACGACGG
>JBDHQG010000652.1:0-2945 GCA_039806925.1 Limisphaerales bacterium | reverse complement strand
CCATCCAGCTCCGCGCCGGGATGGCGGCGCACGCGCGCCTTCGCCGGGTCTTCCGCCACAATCGCCGCCTCCATGATCTTCTCCGCCGCCGCCAGATATTTCTCCATCAACACCGGCGGCACGGAAAGCACGTCGCCGATGTTGTCAAACCCGTAGCCCGAGTCGTCCGCCGGAAAATCGTCCGCCGGCTGGAACGGCACGCCGACGAGATCGCGGATCGTGTTGTTGTATTCCGCGCGGTTCAACCGGCGCAGCGTCACGCGGCCCGGATCGGGATTGTCGCAATCGCACGCGAAGACCTGCGCTTCGATCCATTTCGAGATGAGCTCCTGTTCCTCCAGCCTGGGCTGCGGCTTTTTCTCCGGCGGCATCGCGTGGCTGCGCACGTTCTCCAGCACCTTTTCCCACGCCTTGGGATCGTTCACCGCGTCCGCCTGCGCCTTGTAGACATCGAGCGCGAAATCCCCCTTCTTCTTGCCGTTGCCATGGCACCCGTAGCAATACTTGTCGAGCAACGGGACGATCTGGCGCTCGTAGGAAATCCCGGCGGGCGCGGACGTTTTGCCGCCGCGCGCGGGCTTCGACGACGCGGCCTCGGTGGAAATCACGGCCACCGCCGTCAACATCCACGCGGTAAAGAAAGAAACTCGGAGCTGCATGACAGGGAACTAGACGTTGCCCGCCGGGTTTTTTTGTAAAGAATTTCGGGCCCCGCGCGGAATCCTACAGCTTCCGAATCCGCTCCCAAATCGGCTGCAGATCCGTGTCCGCCATCGCGCGCTGCTTGATCTCCATCGCGTCGCCGCGCACCGAGATCGCCTTCTGAAGCCAGTTCCACGCCGCATCCAGCCGGCCCTGCTGGGCGGCATAACAGGCGAGGTTGTATGGAATGACGTCCTCCTTCGGAAACTTCTCGAACGCCGGGCGCAACAGAGACCACGCGAGCTGCAGGCCGCCGTGGCGCACGCGGCGCATCGCATACGCCCGATGCACCCAGCCGGAACTGCGTTCCGGCGCCACGCGCACGAGGGCTTCGGCAACCTTCAACGCCGCCTCCCAGCTCCGGCTCTTCGCGCACACCTCCCAGCGAATCTCCAGCACGTCCGGGTGATCGAGAAGCTCCGGCGCAATGCGCGACAGCTCCTCGCCGGCCTCGACGTGATTGCCGAGTTCCAGCCAGCCGATGGCGGCGCGCAGATGATGTGAATTGGGCGGTTCGAGCTGCACCGCGCCGAGAATAGGCCGGGCGTTTCAGGCCGCAAGCCCGGGCCTTCGCGGAACGCCGGAGATCATTCGGAAACATTTTTCCGCTTGCCCCCGGTTGCGTGGCCTTGGAACGTCTGCGCGTTCCATGAAACCCAACGCATCAGCCGCCACAGGCCCGTCCGGCTCCGAACTGACGCCGGCGGAACAGTCCGCCACGCTGTCCACCATCACCTGGCGGCTGCTGCCGCTGCTGTTCATCTGCTACATCATCGCCTACATCGACCGCATCAACGTGGGCTTCGCCAAGCTGCACCTGCGCGAAGTCCTGGGCGTGAGCGAGGATAAATTCGGCGCCGCCTACGGCCTTGGCGCGGGGCTGTTCTTCGTCGGCTACTTCATATTCGAGGTGCCCAGCAACCTGATCCTCCAGCGCGTCGGCGCCCGGATCTGGATCGCCCGCATCATGATCATCTGGGGGCTCGTCTCGATGGGGTTCATGTTCCTCAAGGGCACCACGATGTTTTACGTCATGCGTTTCCTGCTGGGCGCGGCGGAGGCGGGATTTTTCCCCGGAGTGATCCTGTATCTGACCTACTGGTTCCCCTCGAGGGAACGGGCGCGCACGGTCGCCCTGTTCGCCACGGGCGGCGTGCTGGCCGGCGTGATCGGCTCGCCGATTTCCGGCGCCCTGCTCCGGCTGGACGGCATGGGCGGGTTTGCGGGATGGCAATGGTTGTTCCTGCTGGAAGCGCTGCCCGCCGTGGCGCTGGGCATCGTGGTGCTCCTTGTCCTGCCCAACCGCCCGCAGGATGCCCGCTGGCTCTCACCCGTGCAAAAGAGCTGGATCCAACAGCGCCTCGATGACGACACCGCCGCCGCCCCGGCGGCGGAAAATCACAGCCTCGGGGAACTCTTCACCAGCGGGCGCATCTGGCTGCTGTGCCTGATTTATTTCCTGATGAACATCGGCGGCTACGGATTCGAGCTCTGGCTGCCGACCATCATCAAGGGCTTCTCGGTCGACAACACCGCCGTCATCGGATGGATCAGCGCGATTCCCTACTTCATCGCCGGCATCACGATGCTTCTTGTCGCGCGCCACTCCGATCACTCCAACGAACGCCGGCTCGTGGTGGTGTCCGCCGCCACGATCTCGGCCGTCGGATTCGCGCTCAGCGCCTGCTTCAACAGCCCGTATCTCGCGATGGCGGCGCTCACCGTCGCCTTCGCGGGGCAGAAGGCCACCATCGCGCCCTTCTGGGCCATGAGCACCGCCTGCCTGGGCGGAACCGCCGCCGCCGCCGGCATTGCCTTCATCAACTCCGTGGGAAATCTCGGCGGATTCGCGGGGCCATATCTGGTCGGACTGATCAAGGACCAGACCGGAAGCAACGTGGCGGCCCTCCTTCTTCTCAGCGGCGCGCTGTTTGGAATGGCGGGCTTCACGCTGGCGATTCCGGGAAACCAGCGCGGGAAGACAGCTTAACTCAAGTGCCTTTCGGGAACTCGGCGAGCCGCGTGTCCAGACCGCGAGTCATCTGGGCAACAGTCCTTGAGAATGCCGGCTAAACCGGAACGATGCGGTTGAGTTCCGGGTAGAACGGGCCACCGGCCCGTTCTGTCGGGCGACCCGCCCGACAGCCGTGCGCACGACGCGCGCACTGAATGGTGAACGACCGTCGTGCGTTCGGCTCGGCGGCAGGTTGCCGCCGAGAACGGGCGGGTCGCCCGTTCCCCCC
>JBDHQG010000651.1:0-2950 GCA_039806925.1 Limisphaerales bacterium | reverse complement strand
GGCCGAAACAACGTTGCGGAAAACGTCGCAAGAGGTCGAAAAATGCTTTCTCGCCATCGGGGCGACGGTGCAAAAGCTCCCGGATTCCAGCCACTCGCTTATCCAGCACAGCGAACGTCTCCTTTCCCTGACCGCCGGGCGCGCCGCGGGAGGACGCACCTTCGAGGAAACCATCCAGCTCGTCGAGGAGCCGCTCGAATTCATCGACCGCAGCCAGGGCAGGCTTCGCGAGCTCATCCAGACCCTTGAAGAATCGCAGCAGCGCATCCACCGCCTGATCTCATCCGAGGAGCTGCTCAACCGCGCCGTCGCCCCGCTCACTTACATCCAGACGCTTTTCAAAGTCGAGTCCGCCATGCTCCCCAACGCCGTGCAGCAAATGTTCCTCGCGCTGACCGAGGACATCGAGCGGCTGCACGGGCGCGTCAGCGAGACGTTTGGCGAGAAGTTCGCGGTGCTCCGGACGGCCGGCGAAACCATCCGCCGCGTCATCCGCCAGCTGCGCGACGAATCCCGGGCGAACGAATGCGCGCTGCGCGAGCAACGGCAGGCCATCCAGCAAGGGCTCGCGCAGCTCAACGCCGACATCAAGGAAAACGAAGCCTGGAGCGCCCACCTGCACCAGGTCAGCCGGGTGGTGGATCGCAGCGTCGGCGAGCTCGTCATCAGCCTGCAGGCGCAGGACATGGTCAGCCAGAAACTCACGCACATCGTGGGCACGCTCGGCGATGCCCGCGCGCGGCTCGAAGGCGGATCCGCCGCGGACAGCCGGGCCTTTGCCTCCGTGGCGTGCGCCTTGCAGGGCGCCCAGCTCGAAGGGGTGGGCGTGGACCTCGAACGGGCGCACAACGAAATCCGGCGCGCCGCCGGCGAGATTCAGGCGAACGCCGGCACGCTCGAACGGGAACATCTCAAGGCCGGCGACCCGGGCGGCATCACCGTGCGGATCGATTCGCTGGTGCAGTCGCTTTTCAGGACGATCACCGATGTCCGCGGCATGAGCCAGCGCACGGTCGATTCGGCCGGGCGCGCCTACGAGGCCATCCGGCCCATCGGCGGCGCGGCGTCAAATCTCACCGCGGTGATGCGCCAGCTGTCGGCGCAGATTCACCTCATCGCCCTCAACGCCCAGGTGCAGGCCGCGCACAACAGCAGCGGGACCGGGCTCGAAGTCCTCGCCTCCAGCACCGCCCTCATCTCCGATGAAACGGGCGAGATCAGCGAACGCGTCGCGCAGGGCGTGGACCAGCTGTCCGACGAATTGAACCGCCTGGTCGAATCCTTCGGGCAGCTCCAAAGCGAGGGCGCCGCGAACCAGGCGCGGATGCAGACCAATGCCCGGGGCAAGGAGGCGGAGCTGACGGTCATCCGCGACGAATCCAAAACCGCGCTGGAGGCCGCGCGCGCCAGCCTCCAGCTCATCGGCGAACTGGTCACCACCATTGCCGCGGAAAATCAGTTCCCTGCCCTCGCCGGGGAACGCCTCGGACGGCTGTCGCAATCGATTGCCGGCCAGGGTGCGGACCTTGAGGCGGAACTCCAGCGGGCGGGCCATGTGATCGAACGCTCGAAACATTCCCAGCCATTGTCGAAACGATACAGCGTCTCCAGCGAACTGGAGATTCACCGCCGCTTTTTCCACGAAGCGCCGCCCGGGTCCGCCAGCCCGTCCCCCGGCGCAGAAATGTGGCCTGACGCAGCGCCGGGCGAGACGTCCGCAGCGCCGTCCATCCGCGGTGACACCGTCCTCGTCATGACCCCGGCCCCCGGGGCGGGCGGCAGCGGACCGGCGGAGAAACCTTCGTCGCTCGGAGACAACGTTGAACTCTTCTGAACGCATCACCCTCCCTCTTTCATGCCCGTTTAACCCCAACGCCAAGCAGCCATGAGCAAGACCATCATCACCGTCGATGACGCCGCCACGATGCGGAAAATGATTTCGTTCACTCTCAAGGGCGCCGGGCACGAGGTGCTTGAGGCCGCCGACGGAGTCGAGGCGCTGAAGACGCTCCAGACCCGCGCCGTGGACCTCGTCATCACCGACGTCAACATGCCGAACATGGACGGCCTCACGCTGACGCGCAGCCTGCGGGCGCTGCCCCAGTTCGCGCGCACGCCGATCGTCCTGCTGACCACCGAGTCGGCCCCCGAGAAAAAGGCCGAAGGCAGGGCGGCCGGCGCCACGGGCTGGATCGTGAAGCCCTTCCAGCAGGAGCAGCTCCTGGCCGTGGTCGCCAAGATTCTCAGCCCGTAAACCACCTTCACTCCTGATCCCCATGCCCACGAACGAAGAGCTGCAAAAACAGTTGGTCCAGGATCTCCTCGCCGAGAGCAACGAGGGGCTCGACCGTTTCGACCGCGAGATGCTGGCGTTGGAAAAGGGCGAGGGCTCGCCGGACACGCCGAACATCATCTTCCGCGTCATTCACACCATCAAGGGCACCGCCGGCTGCCTGGGCCTGGCGAAGATCGAATCCGTCGCGCACGTCGGCGAAAACCTGCTCAGCCTGCTGCGCGACGGCAGGATCACCGTCACGCCGCCCCTCATCTCGGCGCTGCTGGCGTACGCGGATGCCCTGCGCGCCATGCTGGCCTGCCTGCGCGACCAGGGCCATGAAGGGCGCGAGGACTACTCCGCGCTCCTGAAACAGCTGCAGGAACTGCAGGACGCCCCGCCTTCAGCGGCCACCGAAACAGCGATCCTTTCCGCCGCCCCGCAGGAAGCCGCCGCGCCCCAGGGATGGGGGCTGTTTGACGATGAACCCGCCGCCGCGCCGGCCGCCCCCGCTTCACCGGCCCGGGCGAACCCTTCAACCGCTTCCCCCGCGCCCGCCCCGGCCCCGGCCGGCGGCGACGCGGGGACGAAAGCCGCCCAGGGCGACACCGCGATTCGCGTGAACGTGGACCAGCTCGACAGGCTGATGAACCTCGTCGGCGAACTCGTGCTCGC
>JBDHQG010000650.1:0-2951 GCA_039806925.1 Limisphaerales bacterium | reverse complement strand
CGGATGCCTCGCAGGTGTTCGGCGAGGTGACGCACGGGGCCATCGCGGTGAACCAGGTGTATGTGGGGCCGGACGGTTCGGCGGACGGCTTCCTCGACGTGCGGACGAACGGCACGGAGCGGTGCTACATCATCCAGGCGACGACGGATTTTCAGACGTGGTCGAACGTGCAGACGAACAGCACGGAGGAGGCGTTGCTCCAGTTCATCGATCCGGACGCGGGCGGTTTTCCGAAACGCTTTTACCGCGCGATCCTGTGCGAGGTGGGCAGCGGGCTGCAGCTTGGCGTCATCACCCAACTGCCGGGCGGACAGGTGCGGTTTGAGTTCACGGGCGCGAGCGGTCGCAGCTATGTCATCCAGGCGAGCACGAACCTGACGGACTGGCAGAACATCCGCACGAACGTCGGCGCGAGCGGGCCGATCTCGTTCACGGATTCGTTCGCGAACTTCACGAGGCGGTTTTATCGGGTGCGCGCGGCGGAGTGATTTTATGTTGTTCCAGCCTTGTTCAACGGAGCCCACGAAGGGGGCTGCGTGTTCATCACGGCAATGGATCATCCATCGAACGTTCCAAGCGATCGCGCTGTTCACCATCGTGTCGTCAACGGTGGCTGGCACGACAGCGCGCGGCGCGGACAGCATCGCGCGGATTTGGAACGAGCGCGCCCTGGCGGCGATTCGCGTGGACACGCCGCATCCGCCGGCGCAGGCGCGCAATCTCTTCAGCTTCTCGGTGTGCCTCTACGACGCGTGGGCGGCCTACGATCCCGTGGCGGTCGGCTATGTGTATCGCGGGAAACATGCCGCGCCGGACGTCGCGGCGGCGCGGCGCGAGGCGATCAGCTACGCGGCGCATGGCATGATGCGCGAGCGGCATTTTTATTCGCGCACGGCGGCCGCTTCGCTGGCGGCGGATGATGCGTTGATGACGTCGCTCGGGTATTCGATCTCGAATGCCTCCCGTGACACCACGACGCCGGCCGGCGTCGGCAACGCGATCTACGACGCGGTGTCCGCGTGGTTCATCAATGATGGCGCGCGCCAGACCAACGGCACGCCGGCCAATCCGTATCCGGACTATCCGGTTTCGCAGGGCGGCTATGCCTACTTCAACGATCCGATGGCGGCGGCGATTCCCGGCACGTTCGTCTGGGACGTGAACCGGTGGCAGCGCCTGCAGATCGTCAATGCGATTGATCAGAACGGGTTTCCCGAGGGGCCGATCCAGACCTATCTCGGCGCGCAATGGCTCGGCGTGCGTCCGTTCGCGCTGATGCGGTCGGATTCCGCGAAGCCGTGGATCGATCCCGGCCCGCCGCCGCGGCTGAACACGGAGAGCGACGCCGAGTTCCGCTCGAACGTGGTGGCCGTGATCCGGGCGGGCAGCGAGCTGACGCCGGACGATGGCGTGATGATGGACATTTCGCCCGGAGCCTTTGGCAACAACTCGCCCGGGGCGAACGACGGCTCAGGGCACGCGCTCAACCCGGCGACCGGCCAGCCGTATCCGCCCAACGTGGTGAAGCGCGGCGACTTCGTGCGCGTGCTGGCCGAGTTCTGGGCCGACGGGCCGAACTCTGAAACGCCGCCCGGGCATTGGAACACGCTCGCCAATGCGGTCACCGATCATCCGTCGTTCCAGAAACGGATCGGCGGAACGGGGCCGGTGCTCGACGATCTGGAATGGGACGTGAAGCTCTACTTCGCCCTCAACGCGGCCGTGCATGAAGCCGCGTGCGCCGCGTGGTCGCTGAAACGCCATTACGACGGCTGGCGGCCGATCACCGCGATCCGTTACATGGGCCAGCTCGGGCAGTCCACCGACCCCGGGCGCGCGACGTATCACCCGGAAGGGCTGCCGTTGATTCCGGAACTGATCGAGGAGGTCACGGCGGAGACGGCGGCCTCGGGACGCCACGCGGGATTGAGCCCCGGACGCATCGCGGTTCGCGGCTGGCCCGGGCAGCCGCCCAATCCCGCCGGCGCCTACCAGGGCGTCCGCTGGCTGCCCGCGGACATGTGGGTGCCATACCAGCGCACGAACTTCGTGACCCCGGCGTTTCCAGGCTACATCTCCGGCCATAGCACCTTCAGCCGCTCCGCCGCCGAGGTGCTGGCGGCGATGACCGGCTCGCCGTTCTTTCCCGGAGGCATGGGCACCTACCGCGTGGCCGCCGACACCGGGCTGGGATTTGAGAAAGGCCCGAGCGCGGCGGTCGAGCTGCAGTGGGGCACCTACTACGACGCCGCCGACCAGGCCGGGCTCTCGCGCATCTGGGGCGGCATCCATCCGCCGGCGGACGATTTCGCCGGACGCCGCGTGGGCGCGCAGTGCGGCCGCGGTGCCTGGGCATTGGCCCGCCGTTACTGGGATGGCAGCGTCACCAGCACGCCCATCCAGCTCACGCGGCTCAGTGCGGGCGATTACAGCGTGGCCTTCGCGGCGCTGCGGGGATTTCGCTACGAACTGCGCTCTGGTGTCGATGTGCTGCATCCGGGCGCCACCCTCCAAATCGACCGCCCCTTCGACCCGGCTGTCATTTCCCTCACCAACCAGTTTGCCGCGCCGTGCCAGTTCTTCAGGGTGGTCACCCAATGGTGAACATTGGAGCGGATAGGAAGCGCTGTCCTGCTGGCGTGCCAGGCTCCAGTGCGCGAGGCAACTGGCCCGGTGGGAACGGGCCACCGGCTCGTTCTGTCGGGCGACCCGGACCGCGACCGGTCCCCGGTCGCAGCGGGTGGAGCGCACCGGCATCGTGGAAGTCTGCACGGATCGTCGTCCGGGCCACGCGCTGCGAGCCGGGACGGCTCGCGCTCCGCAACCCATCCCGCCCGACAATCGTGCGCACCACGCGCGTAATGAATGGTAAACGACCGTCGTGCGTTCGGCTCGGCGGCAGGTTGCCGTCGAGAATTGGCCGGTGGCCCGTTCCACCCGGAACCGACTGC
>JBDHQG010000649.1:0-2952 GCA_039806925.1 Limisphaerales bacterium | reverse complement strand
CGTTCCATTCCTGCGGACCTTCGGACGTTTCTGCGCCCGGGGACGGGCGCACTCCGCTGAGGCTCTGCCGGCGTAAGCTTGAATTCTCAGACAGGCCCTAACTCCCGATTGATCGGTTCGGTGTTTCCGCCGAAGGTTCGTCCAGCTGCCTCCACCGGCGGCGGAACGAAACATGGCCAACAAACCGATCATTTTGATTTCTCCCAGCACCGACGATCAAGGTTCCGAGTTCGCGGACTTCTCGATTGGTCTCTCCATGAATTATCCCCGCGCGATCCTTGCCGCCGGCGGTGTGCCCTGGATTTTGGCCTGCCATCCGGAGCGCGCGTTCGTGCGCGAGGCGGTGAAAGCGGCGCATGGAATCCTGCTCACGGGCGGGGATGACGTTGACCCAAAATGGTACACGGACGAGCTTCCCGATGCCGTGGCAAGAACGGTTCAACGAGCCCACGCCGAACGCGATTCCTTTGAAATCCTGCTGGTCAAGGAAGCCTTCCGGCAGCGCAAGCCGCTGCTTTGTATCTGCCGTGGACATCAAATTCTAAATGTCGCTTTAGGAGGCACTCTGATTGCCGATATTCCACTCCAGATACCGCGGGCAGCCGGGCACAACAGATCGGATCTCAAGGATCAGGTGGTCCACGAGGTCGAGTGTCTGCCCGGCTCGGTGATGGCGCGTATCGCCCGCGGTGGACGCCTCGGTGTGAACAGCTCGCACCATCAGGCCGTGGCCAGGATGGCCCGGGGATTGCGTCCCACGGCGGTGAGTGATGATGGAATTGTCGAGAGCATCGAACTGGCGCCCGAGGCCAGGGACAGGCTGCCGTATCTGCTCTCGGTCCAGTTCCACCCGGAAAGGTTGTTCGCGCGGCACGCGGAACACCTGGAATTGTTCAGAACATTCATCCGTGCCAGCCGCAGGAAGCGGTGACGTTGTAACTCATGAAGCACAAAATATTGTTGGTGGACGATCAGCAGGAGCTCCGCTCGTTGCTGGCTGATTGTTTCAAGGCCCGCGGCTACGAGGTGATGGAGGCTTCGGATGGCGCCAGCCTCAAGGCCGCCTTCGCCGGCCCCCAGCCGGACGTGGCCTTGCTGGATCTCAAGCTGCCCGACGCGGACGGGCTGGAACTGCTCACCGCCCTCAAGGCGCAGTGGCCGGACACCGAGGCCATCGTGCTCACCGGCTACGGCACGCTCGACTACGCGGTCGAGGCGACCAAGCGCGGCGCGTTTCATTTCCAGACCAAGCCGCACAACGACGGCATCTTCAACCTGGTCGAGCGCGCCCTCGAGCGGAAGCAGCAGTCGCAGGAGAACTTCAAGCTGATCGACGCCCTCAAGCGCATCAGCGGGGATTCCTCGCCCATCTTCCATTCCACGCAGATGAAGTCCGTGATGAAGACCATCGAGCGCGTCGCCCCGAGCGACGTCTCCGTGCTCATCACCGGCGAAAGCGGCACCGGCAAGGAGGTGGTGGCCGACATGATTCACACCCTGAGCAAGCGTGACAAGGGCCCGTTCATCAAAATCAACTGCGCCGCGCTCCCGCGTGAATTGATCGAGAGCGAGCTGTTCGGCTCCGTGAAGGGTTCCTTCACCGGGGCGACCGAGGATCGGAAAGGTCTGTTCCGCCAGGCCGAAGGCGGCACGCTTCTCCTCGACGAGTTGTCCGAAATGCCCATCGACACGCAAAGCAAGCTGCTCCGCGTGCTTCAGGAAAAGGAAGTCCGGCCGGTGGGCGGGCGCACGAGCTTCAAGACCGACTGCCGCATCATCGCGGCGACGAACCGGATTCCAGAGGACGCGATCAAGGACGGCAAGCTGCGCGAGGATCTCTATTACCGCATCAGCGCGATCAAAATCAACCTGTCGCCCCTGCGGGACCGCCGGGATGACATCCTGCCGCTGGCGCGCGCCTTCTTGAAGCGCTTTGCGGCCCAGGCGAACCGGGTGATCAGCGATTTTTCCGCCCAGGCCTGCGAACGTTTGCGTGGCTACCACTGGCCGGGCAATGTCCGCCAGCTTCAGAACGAGATTCAACGCACGGTCCTGATGTGCGAGGGGCAGCTGGTGGAGCCGACGGATCTTTCCGTCAGCGAAACCGCCGGCGGCCCGGGCGATCCGAGCGCTGACAACCTCACCCTCATGGAAGCGATGGAGCGGAACAAGATTGTGGAGGTGCTGCGCGAAACCGGCGGCAACAAGCTCGAGACCGCCAAGCGTCTCGGCATCGGACGCCAGACGCTCTACAACAAGATCAAGGCCTATCAGATCGCGGCCTGAGCCGGATGCCGGGGCAATCTGGCGCGCGCTTCAACTGAGGTAAGGAATCGTCAGCGGGCCTTGCGGCAGCACGGCCACGCGCGCATCCGGTCCCAGCTTCTCCAGGCAGCTCTTCACCTCCGCGCCGATGTCCGGGCATGGCGTGAGATGGCACGCGCGCACGACTTCCTCCGGCAGCGTGCTGTGAACGAGCACCCGGGCTTTGCGTTGCACCAACGCCTGAATCTGCGCCTGCCATTGTTCGGGACGGACAAATCCCGGCGTCGCCAGCATCGTCAAAATTTCCTCCGAGCTTTTCGCGCTCCGCAGCAGTTGATCCAGCGGGCTCTTCGCCGGGACGCCTTCGCGACATTCGGCGGCGAGGATGAGCGTGCCGCCCGGCTTGATGACGCGCGCGCCGGCGCTCATTCCCTTCACGCCCTGATACAGATTCATGTCGAGCGGGTAGCCGCTGTTTGTGGTCACCACCACGTCGAACGGCGCCTCGACTTTCTGCATCGCGGACTTGCGGACGAACTCCGTGCCGGCCTTGTGCGCCTGGAGGATGTCACCGGCGAAGACGTTGGTGATCCCGCGCTCCTCGTTCAACGTGACGTTGAGCACGAAGCTCGGGCCGACGCGCAGCGCGATGTCGCGCAGCTCCTCCCAGAGCGGGTTGCCTTCGTT
>JBDHQG010000047.1:0-13013 GCA_039806925.1 Limisphaerales bacterium | reverse complement strand
GCGGCGCCTGAAATAGCCAAGCCGCCAGTTTTGCCACCTGACCTGCCGGGAACATCTGCATTTCCAAAATTGGAGTCGTTGGCATCGCACGAAAATGAGCGGAGGCTTGCCGAGTTGAAAACCTTGTTTGACAAAGGACTCATCACAGAAAGGGAGTATGCCTTGAAGAAAGCTGAGATACTGGGGCGGATATGAAACCTGGATTATGAACTGCAACCACCTCAACTTCGGCATGAACCGGCGCGATTTCTTCGGGCGCTTCGCCCTCGGGCTGGGCGGCGTGGCGCTGGCGGGATTATTCAACCCCGCTGCGCATGCGGCGCGCACGGCGGTCGCGAGCGCGAATCCGTATCAGGGGCTGCCGGGCTTCCCGAACTTCGCGCCGAAGGCCAAGCGGGTGATCTACCTCTTCATGAGCGGCGGGCCGTCGCAGATGGATCTGTTCGACTACAAGCCGCGCTTGAACGAGTTGAACGGCCAGGAGCTGCCGGCGTCCGTGCGCATGGGGCAGCGGCTCACGGGCATGTCGGGCAACCAGTCGTCGCTGCCGCTCGCGGGTTCGGCATTCAAATTCCAGCAGCACGGCAGGAGCGGCGCGTGGGTGAGCGAGCTCCTGCCGCACACGGCGAAGATCGTCGATGACCTGTGCTTCATCAAATCGCTGCACACCGAGGCCATCAATCACGACCCGGCGATCACGTTCTTCCAGACCGGCTCGCAGATCGCCGGGCGTCCCTCGATGGGCGCGTGGCTGAGCTACGGTCTCGGCAGCGCGAATGACAATCTGCCCGCTTTCGTGGTGCTGATTTCCAGGAACGCGAATCGTGACCAGCCGCTCTACTCGCGCCTGTGGGGAAATGGGTTTCTCTCGTCGCTGCATCAGGGCGTGCAGTTCCGCTCGGGCAAGGATCCGGTGCTCTACCTGAACAATCCCGCCGGCGTGACGGCGGAGAGCCGGCGCAAGCTGCTCGACCGTCTCGCGGAGCTGCACGAGGTGCAATACAACGACCTCGGCGATCCAGACATCAACTCGCGCGTGGCGCAGTATGAGATGGCGTACCGGATGCAGACCTCCGTGCCGGACGTGATGGATGTCTCGAAGGAATCCGACGCGACGTTCGCGCTCTACGGCGACGATGCGAAGAAGCCCGGCACATTCGCCGCGAATTGTCTGCTCGCGCGACGCATGGCGGAGCGCAACGTGCGGTTCATCCAGCTCTACCACCAAGGCTGGGATCATCACGGCGGGTTGCCGCGCAGCATTCGCAACGAGTGCGCGAAGACGGATCAGGCGTGCGCGGCGTTGGTCACGGATCTCAAATCACGCGGGCTGCTCGACGACACCATCGTGGTGTGGGGCGGCGAGTTCGGGCGCACGGCGTATTCGCAGGGCAAGTTGACGAAGGACGATTACGGGCGCGATCATCATCCGCGCTGTTTCACGATGTGGATGGCGGGCGGCGGTTTCAAGCCGGGCCTGAGCTACGGCGAGACGGATGACTTTTCCTACAACGCGGTGATCGACCCAGTCCACGTCCATGATTTCCAGGCGACGGTGCTGCACCAGCTCGGCATCGATCACGAGAAGCTGACCTTCAAGCACCAGGGCCGGCGTTACCGGCTGACGGACATCCACGGCAACGTGGTGAAGGCTGTGGTCACGTAGCGTGCCGCCGGCATCCTGCCGGCGGAAAGGTTGGAGCGACGTCCAGAGCGCGGGCTGGTTACTGTCCCGCATTTCTGCGGGCAAGATGCCGGCAGCATGCTTGGATTCTTCGATTGACGCGGCGGCGGGCGGTGGAGATTTTCTCCGTCTCTTTATGGCAAAGATTCAACGCGCACTGCTCTCCGTCTTCGACAAATCGGGCCTCGTTCCTTTCGCCCAGACGCTCGCCCAGGCTGGCGTGGAGCTCATCTCCACCGGCGGCACGGCTAAGGCCCTGCGCGAGGCCGGCCTCAAGGTTATTGAGCTGGGTGATTACACCGGCTTTCCCGAAATGCTCGACGGGCGCGTGAAGACGCTTCATCCGAAGGTTCACGGCGGCTTGCTGCACATTCGCGGCAACGCCGAGCACGAAGCTGCGGTGGCGAAGCATGGCATTCCGCCCATCGATCTCGTGGTGGTGAACCTGTATCCGTTCGAGCAGACCATCGCGAAGCCGAACGTCACGCTGCACGACGCCATTGAGAACATCGACATCGGCGGTCCCTCCATGCTGCGCAGCGCCGCGAAGAACCACGACAGCGTGACGGTGATCGTGGACCCGGCGGACTACGCCGAGGTGGCCGCGCTGGTTCAGGCGAACGGCAACACGACATTGGAGCTGCGTCGCAAGCTGGCCGCGAAAGTTTACGCGCGCACATCGGCGTATGATGCGGCGATTGCCTCGCATCTGGCGAAGGTGTTCGCGGTGGAAGGCGCGTCGTCGCTGCCGCCGGCGCTCGGCATTCAGGCGAAGCTCGCGCAGCCGTTGCGCTATGGCGAGAACCCGCACCAGAAGGCCGCGCTCTACGGTGGTTTCGGGGATTTTTTCAAGCAGCTCCACGGCAAGGAGCTTTCGTATAACAACATTCTCGATCTCACGGCGGCGGCGAATTTGATCGCGGAGTTCGATGGCGAGCGTTCGACGCTGGCGATTCTCAAGCACACGAATCCATGTGGCGTGGGGCAGGGGACGAACCTGCGCGAGGCGTGGGATAACGCGTACGCGACAGACAAGCAGGCGCCGTTCGGCGGCATCATTGCGGTGAATCAGTCGCTCGATCTCGCCTGCGCCGAGGCCATCGCGGAGATTTTCAGCGAGGTCATCATCGCGCCGGAGTTCACCCCGGAGGCGGCGGCTCTGTTGCAGAAGAAGAAAAATCTGCGCCTGCTGAAGGTGCTGAAGAATCCGGTGACGCCGGGCTCGCTCGATGTGCGCAGCGTGGGCGCGGAGTCGTTCCTCGCGCAGGAGCGCGATGTGCGCCGGGTGACCGCTGCGGATGTGAAGGTGGTCACGAAGCGCCCGCCGACGTCCGCCGAGATGGATGCGATGCTCTTTGGCTGGCGCGTGGTGAAGCATGTGAAGTCGAACGCCATTGTCTACGCCGGCGCGGGGCGCACGCTGGGCATTGGAGCCGGTCAGATGAGCCGCGTGGATTCGAGCCGCATCGCGGTGTGGAAGGCGGGCGAGGCGGGGTTGTCGCTCAACGGCAGCGTGGTGTGCAGCGATGCGTTTTTCCCGTTCGCGGACGGTCTGGTGGCGGCGGCGAAGGCGGGTGCGACGGCGGCGATTCAACCGGGCGGTTCGATGCGGGACGAGGAAGTGATCGCGGCGGCGAACGAGCACAACCTCGGGATGGTGTTCACCGGAGTGCGGCACTTCCGGCACTGAGGCGCGCTGTGGCGATTAGTCGGTGAGCCAGTAGATCAGTGCCACCTGGGCGAAGCAGAGGACGGCGAGGGCAATCCATGTCGCCGTCTCACGCACTTTGAGCGTGGACTGGCGGGTGAGGCTCATGCCGAAACGGATCTTGATGGAGCCGGCGTCGATGATGTCACCGTTCCGCAGGACGGCGCTTTGGATGCGTTCGCTGTTGAGCAGGGTGACGGTTTCCGGAGCGGCGTTGAGGACGAATCCCTCGTCCGGACGGAGATAGAATTCGAGGTGGTTGTCCCAAATGCCGGGGTCTTCCAGCCGGAGATGGCTCCGGGCGGAACGTCCGACGCTGAAAGGAAACTGGCGGACCACCGTTCGATGGCCCGCCTTGCTTCCGGAGAGTATGTCGAGCTGGAGCACTTAAATAATGCTTCTTCCGACGATGATGTGATCGTTGGGATACACCGGCAGGTCGAGCTTGGGATCCTTTAGGGCCTTGTAATAGTTGATGAAGAATCGCTGTCCATTTTGACGGCGCAGTTCGATCTTCTTGCGGTTGGCGAAATCAGTAAAGCCGCCGGAATTCGCAATGGCACGCAGGACGGTTGTTTCCCCGATGTAAGGCCAGGCCCGTGACACCCGGACCTCCCCGTCCACGTAATAGACACGCTGCTCCGCCCGGACCGTGATGGTCAGATTTACGAAAAGGCTCGGGACATACGCGTCACGAATTTCCTTTTCCAGCTCGGTGGTGGTTTTGCCGTCCGCCTTGATATGCACGTTGAAGGGCAGGGTGATGATTCCGCTGTCCGGAATGTTGACCTCTTGCTTTGGAGGCGGCATCTGGATGTCGCTGAAGTTGATCACAATGAAATCGCCGACGCGAAGCCGGGAGAATTTATCGGCGTCAACGACGGGGCTGTTTGTGCTGCCGGTCGTGGACTGCGCCGGGGCGGAGGGAGGCTGGCCCTTGTCGAGGGTGGAACAACCGGCCAGGATCGCCAGCGCGGCGATCAACGCCATCCCTGCGAAGAATCGGTTCAGACGTGTCAGTGTCATAAGTGTATGCTGGGTCCGGCGGTGGTTGGAGCCAATCTTTATTTCGACTTGGCCTCGACATCGGAATCGTCGTTTGCCGGGCGTTTCTTGCCGGAATCTGATTCTTCGTCCTTGTTGTCTTCGTGGTAATAACCGCTGCTGTAATAGTAATAATTCTCGTCGCTGGCCATGCTGATATTATTGAGCACGATGCCCAGCAGGTTGCCGCCGACTTTCTCGATCATCTGCTTGGCGCGGATGGTCATCGGCTGCGGGTAGCGGCGGTATTGCACGACCTGCATGACGGCGTCGACCTCGCTCGCGAGGATGGAAGCGTCGCTGACGCCCATGATCGGGGGCGAATCGAGAAAGACGTAGTCGTAGCGGCGCTTGAGGTCGCGGATGAGCTCCTTCATCTGCGCCGAGCTGAGAACGCCCATCGAGCTGCTGGGCAGCTTGCCGCTGGGCAGGAAGTCGAACGTCGGCAGCGGCGTGGTCTGGATCACTTCCTCGAGCGTGTTTTGCTTGAGGAGGTAGTTGGTCAAGCCGACGGAGTTCGACACCTTCAGGATCTTGTGAACACTCGGGCGGCGGAGGTCGGAATCGACGAGGATGACCCGCGAGCCGTTTTGCGCGAACACCGTGGCGAGGTTGAAGATGGTGGTCGATTTGCCCTCGCCGGCGCCGGCGCTGACCACGGTGATGGTGTTCAGCTTCGGATCCTTCAGGGAAAACAGGATGTTGGTGCGCAGGACGCGGTAGGCCTCGGCGTGCGGGCTGTCGGGGCCTTCCGAGATGAGGTAGCCGACGTTCTGCGGGATGACGCCGAGCACGGGCGCCTGCATGGCGCGTTCAACGTCGTCGATGGTCTTCACGCTGGTGTCGAGGTATTCGATGAAGAAGGCGACGCCGACGCCCATGGCCAGACCGACAATGACGCCAAGGGCGATGTTCAGCAGTTTGCGGGGCTTGACGGGGCGCAACTCCGGCTCGGCGCGATCAATCACCTGGACGATGCCGGTTTTCGGAATCGCCGCCTGCACTTTTTCCTCAATGATACGGGCCTTCAATTTGTCCCGCGCCACCAGGAGGCTTTCCAGTTCACGCTTCAGCTGGACATAGGGCGCGCGGGCGATGGCATTCAAGATGTCATTCGTTTTGGCCAGATCGCGCTCTGCGGTAAGCGTGTCAACTTGCCCCTTCTTGGCTTCGAGGTTTACCTTCAAGCCGCGCATGACGCCGTCGAGCTTTTCGTCAATCTGGTTGTAGAGCACGCCGATAGTTCCCCGAAGGCCTTTGACATCCGGATGGTCGAGGGAAAAGGAATTCGTCATCTGTGCCAGTTTCCCCTCTTCGGTGGACAGTTGCTGGAGCAGGTTCGCGAGCAGAGTGTCCTGGACCACGGTCAACATGGAGCGCTTGAGTTCCACGCGCGTGTAGTTGGTGAGCTGGGCATAGGTGGTGTTGAGCTTTTCATACTCCGCCTTGGCTTCGATGCGCACGGCGTCTTGTTTGCGCAGGGCCTCGCTCTCGACCGTGGCCAGGGTGTAGCCCTGCTGGATTTCGATGTCCGATATGCCGAGCTTCGCCTTCAAGACATCAACTTCATTCTGCACCTTTGCAATCGAAGCGGTCTGGTTGGTCAACTCGATGTTCAGCGCCTCCAATCCGCGGGTGGACATGTCCAGCCACTGGTTTGTCCGGGACTCCCGGTAGACTTCGGCGATTCGATTGGCAATGGCCGCCGCTTCGTTCGGATCCTCGCTGAACGCCTTGATCTCGATCAAGCTGGTGCGGGGAGACTGGTTGACATCGATCTGACGCTTCAGCATGGCGAACGTGGTATCCAAACGGAGCGCGCCCTCCTTGTATTTCTCGCCCCACTTGATGTGCAGGTCGAGGTTGGTGATGACCGGGTACAGGATCATCTTGGACTGGATCTTCTCGAACTCGGTTTGAATCCAGAACGCGAAGTCATAGACGCTGTAGCTCTGGCCGGCACCCTGACCGAGGTTGACACCGGCAATATCCGTGGTGTCGCGCTGGACGGAGATGCGGGCGGTGCTGGAGTACGTGGGCGGAAGGATGAAGGTGACCAGGGTGGTGGTGATGGTGACGAGCAGGAAGACGGCGAGCACCACGGCCTTGCGCACCCGGATGATCCGCCAGTAATCGAGAAAGTGAAGTTTCGCCTCTTCCGGCGTTTCAAAGGACTGCTTGGTCGTTTCCATAGGATTACTGTAGAAAGTCGATTCCGGGTGCCATGGCTAATAGGATGCCCTGACACCCCAGAACACCTGGTTGCGGGAAAATCCAAAAAACTCCGAACGTCCCGAAACCAGCTTGCTCCAATTGTAGGACAGGGCTGCAAACACGTTTTCCCGAATCTTGTATTCTGCACCGAGGCTCATTGCGAAATAATCGTCGGACACACCATCTGCGGAGCCGCCTTTGAGGGTGGCGTTTTGATACCTGAAATTCATCGTACCGGTGATCCGGGGCGTGATTTGATGGGAGACGCCCAATGCCGGGCTCACAATCAATTGATCCAACGCTCCGGTAACATCGGCAGCATAGCGATCCACGTTAATGGAGAGAGAGAGGGAGCTGTCCGGCAAAAAACGATAGGTGGCGCTGACATCGAGATACGGGCTCAAGCTGGACGCCGAATCATTGTAGTAGTCCGTGAACTGGAATCCCACGCGCGAGGTGAGGTTCAGCTTGGGATTCAATTCTTGCCTCCCGCCGACATAGAACCGGTGGTTGCGGTTGTTTTTGATGTCCGCGTAAAACAGGAAGCCGTCGCCGTCCCGGCCGATGGGCCTCCCATAGGTGTATTCCGTAAAGCCGAGGCGATAGCCCGCGTACAGGAGGGTCTTCTCCTTGGGGAACCAACGCCCGTCAACGTGGAAAGCATGGCTTTGCTGATCCAATGTCGAGGAATAATCCAAGGTCTTGTAGTCCTGCAAATAGTGGTCGTACCCCACCAGCCAGCCCAGTATCGGGCTCACGAGGCCAGACACCTCCGTGCCGAACAAATGACGCATGTTGCTTGCATCCTGTCTTCTGCGGAAAACATTCTGCGGCCCGCTCGACACCACCGGCTCATCCGAGATCGCAAAATTTTCCGTAACCGTCAGGTCATAGCGCTCGGAAAATTTGTGGTTGAGCCGGCCGTCAAACAGATGGGTCTGATCCACCTTGCTGCTCTCGCGTCCCTCGAAGAAGCTCATCGTGTAATCGTATGACCCGCTGATGAGCGTTTGCGCAAGGGGCAGGTTGACCGCCACCCCGGGCTTTACCTCGACTCCAAAGCTGCTTTCGGCAACACTCGAGTGCGCATTGAACATGTTGTCATCGTAAAACGTCCTCAATGAGCCGGACACAATCCACCATTTGTTTCTCTCCTGGGGGGTAAGAGTGCTGGCGTTCTGTCCGTAGAGAGCTGCAACTCCCAAGGCAAACGCCCCGGTGGCAACAGCAGCGCTCTTCATGTTCAAATCACGGTACTTCAAGTAATTCTCAATTCCGGCCCGGCAAATCGCCACGGTTTGTATGGACGCCGCATGGGCTTGTCAAATTTTTAATCCCGTTTCCGGGCGCACGAGGACTCATCGGCGTGATTTCCAGACAGCCTGAGCCTGTGGATTCACTCCTTTGATTGATCTGGCCGGATTCCGTTCAGAATCCGGGGAAAATACTTCGGCCCGCCGGCCGCGGCCCCAGGCGGGGCTCACAGGTGCTCCAGTTGATAATCGTGAATCTTGCGATGCAGCGTGCGCCGGCTCATGCCGATGCGTTTCGCCGCGAGCGTCCGGTTGCCCTCCGCCTCCCTCAGCGCCCGGATGATCAGCTGCTTCTCCGCATCCTTCACCGTCTCGATCTGCCCGGCGCCCGCGGGAGCAACCGCGGACCCGGCCGTGATCGTCTCCGGAGGACGCACGTAGTCCTGCACGTCCTCCTCGGTGATCCTGTCGCCGCGACAGAGCACGACCGCGCCCTCGATGGCCGCCCGCAGTTCGCGCACGTTGCCCGGCCAGGAATAATTCATGAGCAACGACATGGCCTCCGGGGAGATCGACTTCACCAGCTTCTGGTTTTCACGCGCGAACTCGCGCAGGAAGGCGCCGGCGAGCAGCGGAATGTCGCTCCGGCGCTCCCGCAACGGAGGGAGCTTGATCTCCACCACCTTCAAACGGAAATACAGATCCTCGCGGAACATTCCGGTACGCACCATCTCGGCGAGATTTTTGTTCGTCGCGGTGATCACGCGCACGTCGGACGTCACGGTCTTGTTGGAGCCCACCCGTTCAAACGTGCGCTCGCCGAGGAACCGGAGCAGCTTCACCTGGGTGCTCGCATCGATCTCGCCGATCTCGTCAAGGAACAGCGTGCCGCCGTTTGCCTCCTCGAACCGCCCGATGCGCCGTTCATGCGCGCCGGTGAACGCGCCCTTTTCGTGCCCGAACAATTCGCTCTCCAGCAGCGTGGCCGAGAGGGCCGCGCAATGGACCGTCACCATCGGCTGCTTCGCGCGCGGGCTGAGCTGGTGAATCGCCTTTGCGATGAGCTCCTTGCCCGTGCCGCTCTCGCCGAGAATCAGCACGGTGGCCGCCCGCGCCGGAGCGACCTGGCGCACTTTCTCGACGACGGCGCGCATCGGGCCGGGCTCACCGATGAGATTTTCGATGCCGAACTTCGAGTCGAGCTGCTGCCTGAGCGCGACGTTTTCCCGCTCGAGGGTCCGACCCTTCACCGCGCGGGCGACGCGCATCTCGAGCTCGTCGATCTGCATCCGGCCCTTCGCGATGTAATCATCCGCGCCGCTCTTCATCGCCTGGACGGCGATTTCCTCGGAACCATAAGCGGTCATCAAGATGCACACGGGCGGATGGTGGAGCGATTTGGCGCGGGTGATGAGCTTCAAGCCGTCCTCGTTCGGCAGCCGGAGATCCGTGAGCAGCACGTCGAAGTGTTCCTGCTCCAGCAGCGTCATGGCGGCCGTCGCGTCCTCCGCCACATAGACGTCGTAACGATCCTCCAGCGCCGCGCGCAACCCCTCGCGCGTCGGCTTCTCGTCATCCACGATGAGGAGCGTTGGTTTGTTCATGGCGATTGATGTTTCGTTGTCGTCGTTGATTTGTCTGGCCGGGCCGAGCGTAGGCCCGTTTCCGGAAATCGCAAATCAGTCATGCCGGACTTCGAGCAGCCGCGGGCGCCGCTCATACAGCGGAAGCCAGATGCGGAACGTGGTTCCCCGGCCGACGTGGCTCTCCAGATCGAGGCGGCCGCCGTGATCCCGCACGATGCGCTGCACGATCATGAGCCCGAGCCCCGTCCCTTTTTTCTTCGTCGTGTAGAACGGCTCAAAGATCCGGTTGATTTGCTCCTGCGGAATGCCGCCGCCCGTGTCCGCGATAGTGATCACGACGCCATCGACGCCGGAATCCGTGGTCACGCTCAGCACGCCGCCCTTGGTCATCGCCTGGAGCGCGTTTTTGATCAGGTTCACCAGCGCCTGCTTGATTTGCGCGGGATCAATCGGGCTGGCGGCGAGCTGGCGGGCGAGGCGTTCCTTCAAGGTCACGCCCCGGTTCGCGATCTCGGGCCGGAGCAGCTCCAGCGTGTCCGCCACCACGTCGTTCAATGACGCGAGCCTCAGCTGCGGGGTCGATGGGCGGATCGCCTGGAGGAACTGCGTGACGATGTAGTCGAGCCGCGTGATCTCGCCTTTCGAGACCGCGAGATACTTTTCAAGCTTCTGCGCAATCTCCATCGCCTCGGACGCGCCTGGTTCAACCCGGGCACGCCGCCGAGCGGGGCCGCCGGACGGCGCGGGCTCGCGGACGACGGCGCCGAGCTTCTTCAATTCCCGCTCCATCAATTGCAGGTGGATGTGCAGCGCGTTCAATGGATTCCCGATCTCGTGGGCCACGCTGGCGGCGAGCAGCGTCAGGGCTTGAATGCGCTCCGACTCGATTGCCTCGTGGGTTTTCTGCCGCGCCTCTGTGGCGTCATGCAAGATGAGCGCGACGCCGGAGCTGCCTATCGCCTCGCCGTCGAGGGGCGCGGCGTAGAGGCTGAGCAGCCGCGGGCGCGGGTACTCGACTTCAAATTCAAGCCGGGTCACGCCGGTGCCCCCGGCCTTGTCGAATTTCGAGAGCTTTTCCCAGTCGAGGTCGGGCAGATATTTTTTGACGTGCTGCCCTTCGGACTGGCTTTCCTGCAGGCCGAGCAGCCGCTTCACCGCCTGGTTGAAATAGAGCACCCGGCCGGTTTCATCCGCCACGAGCACGCCGTCTTCAATCGTGTTGAACAAGGTTTCGAGGAAGGATCGCTCGCGGGCCAGGCGCTGCACCACTGTCTGCAATCCCTCCGTGTCGAGCCGTCCGATGCGCCCGAGAACCTTGTCGAGAAAACTGGATTTGGGTGCCGCCATTCTTTCGTCCGGTCAGAACCACTTCTTGCGCTTGAACCACCACCAGGTCAGCGCGGTGCCCACGATGGTCAGCGCCATCGCCAGCTCGTAGCCGTATTGCCATTTCGTCTCGGGCATGACCTCGAAGTTCATCCCATACCACGTTCCCACGACCATCAACGGAGTGGTGATGATGGTGATCAGGGTCAGGAGCTTGACCACTTCCCCCGTCTGGTTTGAGGACATGCTCAGGTGAATGTGCAGGAGGCCGGTGAGCGAGTCCGTGTAGCTCTGGGCCAGCTCCGAAATGTGGAACAATCCGTCATAAACATCGCGATAATACGGCACGAGATGCGGGCGGATCAGCTTGAACTCCCCCTGGGCGAACCGCGCCAGCACCTCGCGTTGCGGGCCGATGATTTGCCGGAGGTGCAGCACCTCCTTTTTGATCTGGATGATCCGGTTGAGCAGTTGATGCGAGGGATTCCCGACCACCTGCGTTTCCAGCTCCGCAATCTCGAACGCCAGCTCGTCCAGCGCCGGCTTGTAGTTTTCCACGATGCCGTCCAGCAAAGTGTGGGCGACGCGATCCGGCGCGCGGGCGATGAGCATCGTGCCCTTCATGCAACGTTCCTCGGTCTGTTGCACGCTGCGGAGCGGGACGTCATGGAACGTCACCAGGTAGTTCTTCCCGAGGAAGAAGTTTAATTCGCTCGTCGCGAACACGCCGTCCTTGCGGCTGTAATCCACCGCGTGAATCACCATGAAGAGGTACGGCGAAAACTTGTCCTCGTCCTTCGGCGTGTACTCCTCGACCTTGGGGGACGGGCTCACCGAGACGCAGTCCTCGATCGAGAGCGGATGGAAATGAAAGATGTCCTCGAGGATCAGCCGGGTTTCCTCCGGGGTGGATTTTTCCAGATCGACCCAGAGGAACAAGTTCGTGTCGGCGAGCAGCGTGGGCATGAGAAACGTCTCAATATCCTTGCTGTGCAGCTTGCCCTGGGTCGTGAACGCGAATGAGCGAATCATGATGTGTCGGCCGACACGGCGGGACCGAGGCGGGCCCGCACCGTCAGCGCCGTGCGCGAAGTCTAGGTCTCCCGCCGTTCAAGGCAAGTTGGAACACCGGCACAACGAATCCGGCGTGCGTTCAACCGGGCCGCCCGGCGTCATTCCTCGCTCGCCTCCCGCCCTCGTTGCGCGCATTCTTTCCCCCGTCATGAGCTCAGGCTTCTCTCGACGCGGACTTTTTTCGCTCTTCGCCCGGCCGCTGAAGGCCACGGGCGGCGCGGCGAAGACCGTCGGCGCATCATTGGGAAAGCAGAGCGCCCCGCCGTCCGCCCCGGTTCCGTCCGTTCCAATGGTGGCCGTGATTCAAGGCCGCCACTGCACTGCGCTCGAAGATTACTGTTCGCTCTGCGTCGAACGCTGCCCCGAGCCCGGCGCGCTGCACGCTTCCCAGATCATTCCCATGGTTGTTCCCGAGGCCTGCACCGGCTGCGGGATTTGCCAGCAAGTCTGCCCCGCGCCCCGGAACGCCGTGCTGATGCTGCCGCGCCGGACGCCCGAATCTTCCGCTCCACCGGCCGAGTGAGCTGTCTCCGTGCTGTTCCCCGCAGCGCGGCCTTCGGGCCGCTTCGACATTCACATCACAGTCGGGAAACGATTGCTCTACAGCCTCCCAACGTCGAAGGGGCGTCAACGCCGCGCTCCGGCCCACTTGCAAACGGGGTGCTGTGTTGAGGGCGTGTTGTCCAAATGTCGTCACCACATCGGACCGCGAGCCGTCCCGGCTCGCAGCGCGTGACCCGGACGACGATTCTTGCAACCTTCTACGATGCCAGTGCGCTCCACCCGCTGCGACCGGGGACCGGTCGCGGTCCGTCTGTTTGGGCAACAGACCTCCAAATGCGCCCGTTCCCCCGCTGTTTTCAAAACGATGCTTGACGCGTCGGCGGTTTCTGCTGACATCACCTGCCATGAAATTGAAATGGATTTTTTCGCTGGCCCTGGGTGTGGCGGCGTTGGGCATGACCGGCTGCGTGGAGACCGTTGACGGGCGCCACCGCGCCGGTATTCCGGTCGTTCGCGACCGCGTGGAAGGCCGCTATGATCGCACGCCCGCCGAGCTTTGGGCCGCGGCGAAGGATGTCCTCAAGCACCAGGGCACGCTGTTGAGCGAGGACACGTTGAAG
>JBDHQG010000648.1:0-2961 GCA_039806925.1 Limisphaerales bacterium | reverse complement strand
TCGGCCCGCTGATGTTCGGGCGCGATATTTTCGTCGAAGCCCTCGAACGCGCCGGCGTGGAAGTCATCTTCGCCTATCCCGGCGGCGCGAGCATGGAGATTCACCAGTCGCTCACGAAGTCCAAGATTCGCACCGTCCTGCCGCGACACGAGCAGGGCGGCAGCTTTGCGGCGGAAGGTTACGCCCGCGCGACCGGCAAGGCGGGCGTCTGCATGGGCACCAGCGGTCCCGGCGCGACGAACCTCGTCACCGCCATCGCCGATGCCTACCTCGATTCGACGCCGCTCGTCGCCATCACCGGTCAGGTGAACCAAAGCATGATCGGCCGCGGCGCGTTCCAGGAAACGGACATCATTGGCGTCACGTTGCCAGTGGTGAAGCACAGCTACCTGATCACCGACATCAACGACATTCCGCGCGTGGTGAAGGAAGCGTTCTACATCGCGGAAAGCGGTCGTCCCGGGCCGGTCGTTATCGACCTGCCGAAGAACATCCAGCAGGCGAAGGCGCAGCCGCGCTGGCTGACCGACGACGAGATGAAGGCCGGCATCCCCGGCTATCGTCAGCCTGACTTGAAGGCCGACGAACTCGCGCTCAACGAAATCATCGGCCTGATCGAGAAGGCTGAACGTCCGGTGCTTTACTGCGGCGGCGGCATCATCACCAGCGGCGCGGCGGAAGAACTGAAGAAATTCGCCGAGGCGACCAACATCCCGGTCACCACCACGCTCATGGGCATCGGCGGTTTCCCGGAGACGCATCCGCTCTCGCTCCGCTGGCTGGGCATGCACGGCGCGGCGTTCGCGAACTGGGCGGTCAATGGCGAATACAAGCAGCGCAAAGACCCGACCGAACCGCTCGTGAAACTCAAGGACGGCGCGGATCTGCTGCTCGCGTTCGGCGTGCGTTTCGATGACCGCGTGACGGGCGCGTTCAGCGAATTCGCCAAGGGCGCGACCATCGTTCACATCGATCTCGACGCCTCCGAACTGAACAAGAACAAGCGCGCCCATCTGCCGGTTGTCGGGGACATCAAGGACGCCCTCGCGCGCCTGAACAAGATGGTCGCCAAGCGCGCCACGGCGAAGAAATACGCCCCGTGGCACGAGCAAATCGCCGAGTGGAAGAAGAGGGCGCCGTTCCAGTACGGCGTGACGCAGGAGATCGCCAACAGCGATCACATGAAGGACCACATGAAAGGCCAGGAAGACCAGGTCATCCTGCCGCAGATGGTCATTGAGATGTTGTACGAGCTGACCAAGGGCGACGCCATCATCACCACCGGCGTCGGCCAGCACCAGATGTGGAGCGGCCAGTGGTACAAATACAAGTTCCCGCGCCAGTTCATCACCAGCGCCGGCCTCGGCTCGATGGGTTACGGCTTCCCCTCCGCGCTCGGCGCGAAGGTCGCCCGCCCGGACAAGCAGGTCATCGACATCGACGGCGACGGCTCGTTCCTGATGAACATCCAGGAGCTGGCCACCGCCACGGTCGAGAAGATCGCCGCCAAGGCGATCATCCTGAACAACCAGCACCTCGGCATGGTCGTGCAATGGGAGGACAACTTCTACGCCGGCAACCGCGGCCACACCTACCTCGGCAATCCCGAGAACCGCGCGCAGATTTATCCCGACTACGTCCGCGTCTGCAATTCGTTCGGCGTCCCGTGCGAACGCGTGATGCACAAGCGCGACCTCAAGGCCGCGCTCCAGCGCATGCTCGACTCGAAGACCGCCTACGTCCTCGATGTCGTCACGCCCTACAGCGAGCATGTGCTGCCGTTCATCCCGGCGGGTCGCACCGTCGCGGACATGATCTGGAAGCAGGAGAAGTAAGCGGTCCGAAACCCGAATCTCAAACGACAGGGCGCGAGTTCACACTCGCGCCCTTTCTGCTGGCGTGATCCAGGATCACTTCGCCCGCGACAGAATCATCTGCTTGCGTGAGTAATCAAAAACGACCCGAAACTCCTTCAGCAATTCCCATCCGATGTGCCCGGCCAGCGGCGCGTCCGCGGGTGCGCCTTCGAGGAAAAAATTCGCGGCGGGCCGGTCGATCACCAGGCTGCCAAGGCGCAGCTGCGGCAGATGCCCTTCCCGCACGGGAGTTCGTCCGCCCACCCCGGTCCTCCCGCCGTCCGCGCCCGATCCGGTCGCAAGTCCATGCGCCTCGACGAAATGCCTCCCGATGCACAGCGCGCCGTCGCAGCCGGTATCGATCTCGAACGCCGCCCGGACCTCGTTTCCACCCGGCAGCTTCACGACCGCGTCCACGATTGGCGTCGATCCCTTGAAAGCCAGCGTCAAAACCTCGCCATCATGAAACCCGCCGAACGTCTCCGGTTCATGCAGCGTCATCTGCTTGCGGAACGGATCTATCTCCACCACGAAGCGGCGGAAAAAGCCCGAGCCCAGCACGCCGTCCCGCCGCCGGGAGCGCGACGCCTGTTCCTTCGGAAACGCGCCGATGCGACGTGGCCGCCACGCCAGCCCCTCGAATCCAAACTCCGGCCCCTCGTACACGTTCGCCTCCTGCTCGCCGGCGATGCCGACGATGGTGATGCTTCTCCCCGAGCGCTTCAGGCCGGCGGCCGCGACGTGGTCCACATGCAGCATCGTCATGCCGTATCCGGTGTCCAGGAGCATGGACACCTTGTTCGTTCCGTTCACCTGCGCGGGCACCATCACATGGCCGCGGCGCAGGTCGAACGGCACGGTGGCCGGCCGCCGCGTTGCGGCGGATTCGCGATTCGTTTCCGCAGCCCCTCCCCCGCACACGCCGAGAGCGAGCATTCCAAAAACGAAAAGCGCCGCATGAATCATGCGGCGCCTCGTCATCCAGCCTGCGTCCCCCCGCAGCGTCAGCCTCAAGGCGGCATCAAGGGGAGAGAGCATGTCGGGCCTCGGCTAGGGGGCCTTTGGCTCCGTCACCCATTCGAACTTCAGCTTCACGTCATCGCCC
>JBDHQG010000647.1:0-2967 GCA_039806925.1 Limisphaerales bacterium | reverse complement strand
AACGCGCCCGCCAGCAGCGGGGCCACCGCGGCATCGCCGGTCGCGCCAAGCGATTCAATCACGCGCTTCTGCAAGCTCTGCGAGGCCGATGAGCCGAGGATGCCCGCGACTGAAGGCAGAATGTCCGTGTTCATTTGGCGCACACCGACGAGGCTCGCGGCGATCTGCGCGCGGGTGTCGTCGGATTGCTTCTCGTCCTTCAATTTCTCGCTGAGCGATGCGACGAGCGCCTTCGTGTCGGACGCCAGCTTGCCGTCCTTGTCCCAACGCGCCACCAGCGGCAGCACCGCCGCGGGCAATGCCGGGTTCGGCGAGGTCAGCAACGTCTTCAGCGACTTCTGCAAGTCCGCCGACCACGACGGAACCACGTCCGCCTTCAGCGTCTTCGCCAGGTTCTCAATCGCGACCTTCTTCAGCACATCCGCATGGGAAGGCTTGCCCGCAAGCGCCGCCACGAGCTTCGCCGCCAGCGCCGCGTCCTGCTTGCCGGCCAGCTGCGAACTGAGCTGCGCGACGAGGCTCTCCAGTTCCGCGGGCTTCTTCGCCGACGCGGCGGCCTCGATGAATTCCACCGGGGCCTTCGATGCCACGCCAACCACCGCCGACTCCAGCCAAACGTCGTCGAGGTTCGGATACGCCTCCACGAGCGCCTGACGAATCTCCGGCGTGGACGGCAGGCTCGCGAGCGCATTAATCGCCTGCAAGCGCACGCGCGGATTGCTGTCGTTCACGCGCTTCAAAACTCCCGCGGTCACATCGTTGCGCTTCTGCGCGGGCGTCTCGGCGGCGATGCGAATCGCCGCCTTTTGCACCGCCGGCTTGCCGTCCACGGACAGCGCGGTGGTCAGCGTCTTCACGTCGAGACGACCCATCTGGTGCAGCGCCCACAGCGCGTGCGCCTGCGGTTCTTCGAGGCCGCGAAAATTCCACGAGCTGAGCAGGCGCTTCATCGCGTCCGGCGTCTTGGAATCGTTCTTCTCCACGAGCAACCGCTGCGCGTTCAGGCGCACATGGCGGCTCGGATTCTGGAGCGCTTCCACCAGTTCCTTCGTCGATGCCTTCGCGATGTTCGGCACCTTGAGGGTCTTCGCCTGCTTGTGGTTCACGCGCCAGATGCGGCCGAAGTAATGATCGCGGTCGGGGCGCAACGCGGCGTTCGCCGGGCCGTGGATCGTTCCGCGCGTGTCGTTGTGCGCGACGGCCTGGTTGTAGAAGTCCGTGATGTAGAGCGCGCCATCCGGACCGATGCGCGTGTCGATCGGGCGGAACCATTTGTCGCGTCCGCCGATGAACTCCGCTTCGCGCGTCTTGTGCGCCTTGTAGGTGACGCCGTTCGGCTCCACGACCTGATGGTGGACGATGTTAATCGTCGGCTCGGTCGTGAAGTAGTTGTAGTTCCACTCCGCCGGCCACGAGCTGCCGTCGTAGATCGCGCAGCCCGCCGCCGCCGTGAAGTAACCCACGAGATCGATCTGCACATAGGCCTGCTGGTTGTAAGTGATCAGCGGGAACGATTTCTGGCCGCGAATGACGGGCTTGAAGCTCGTCGCGTTGCCGACCTTGCCACGCGCGAGATCGCTCTCGAAGCTCACGATGTGGTTCAGCAAATCGCCGCTCGTCGGCTGCGTGTAGAACAGTTCGCCGTCGGAGGTCGTCTCCATGCCCCAGGTGTTGCCGCCCTTGGAGGAAACCATCTCGATCATCGAGCCGTCCGCCTTGAAGCGCAGCACGCCGGAGCCAATGCCGCCGAAGTCCTTCGACTTGTCGCCGTTGTAAACGTGCGCGCTCGAGCTATAGCCGTGCGTCGCGTAAATCCAGCCGTCGAGGCTCCAGCGCAGGTTGTTGATCACTGCGTGCGTGTCGCCGATGCCGAGGCCGGTGTAGAGCTTCTCCACCTTGTCCGCCTTGCCGTCGCCGTCCGTGTCGCGCAGGCGCAGAATGTCCGGCGCCTGCGAGACGATCACGCCGTCCTTGTAGAACACGAAGCTCGTCACCAGTTCGAGGCCCTCATAGAAAATCTCCTTCTTGTCCATGCGCCCGTCGCCGTCCGTGTCCGTGAGGATCGAGATACGATCAATCGCCGGACGATTCGTTGTGGGCGGACGAACAAGGAAGCCGGTGTCCTTCCACGGATACGGCTGCATCTCCTTGCGCGGCTCGCGACGGCCATTCGGATACTCGGGCGTCTCGGCGACCCACAGGCGGCCGGCCGGATCCCAGTCGATGTTCATCGGCTTGTTGATCAGCGGCTCGGCTGCGACGAGCTGGATGTTGAAATCAGGATGAAGCTCCAGCTTCGCCGCCGCCTTCTCGGGCGCGGTCGGGCCGCCGTCGGGATAGCGCAGGCTCGCGAGCTCCTCCTTGTTGCAGAACTCATCCACGTTCGCGCGTTTGCCGGCCCACGCGATGCCGCGCAGCATCACCGCGCGGACGTGCGGCAGGTTGAACGTCTTGTAATTGTGTCCGAGCAGCGAAACGAAGGAACGATGATTGCCCGTCTCGTAAGTCCACATCTGCGGTTGCAGGTCATACACGGACGGCTTGCTCGCCGGCGGCGTGCCGCCTTCGCGACCCTTGTTGCTGCGATACGGCGTGTAGGTGGCCGCGAGGATCTTCGCCTCGGGCATCATGTGCAGGTCGTAGTAAAGCTCGTCATCCAGCTCGAAGTTCGACACGCCTTTCGTGATCGGGTGCTCCGTGTCCATGTAGTAGAAGCTCATCTCGCCCTCGTACCACTTCGAGTAACCATGCTCCCACGCGCCGCCGATGATCGTCTTGAACCACTGCGCGTCGTTGCCGCACACCGCGTCGTGGAGGCACACCATGCCGCCGCCGCGCTTGAGGAACTTGTCGAGATACTCGCGCTGCGGGGGCGAAATCTTGCCCGCGTCCGCCGCGAACATCACGAGCACGTCGGCCTTCTCCAATTGTTCAGCGGTCGGGAAATCCATCCCGCCATCCACCTTT
>JBDHQG010000646.1:0-2980 GCA_039806925.1 Limisphaerales bacterium | reverse complement strand
CGTGAATGCATTTGCCGACTGCGTGCTGCTGCCTGTGCCGACTGGCGTCAACGCCGACACTGTCCAAGTGCCGTTAGCGCCAGAAGCCCTGGCTCCCAAGTTTCGCGCCAAGCTCGCCACGCAAAGCATTGCCGCAGTGTTGGGTTCACGCAGTGGCGGTCTCTTTGCGATCCGTTTTGACCATGAAGACGAGCTGGCAGCGTTTCAGGCCCGAAATCTCGAAAGTCGTAGCACCCTGATCACCTCGCATGCAGGACGTCCGGTGGTCTGGCACCGGACTGTGGTTCCACACCGAACCCCGCTCCACCTGCCGCGGGTGACGGTTTTCATGACCGGCAACCTGCTCGTGCTCGATCGCGACGGCTTGGGTCGTGCAGACCACATTCTCCAAAGCGCGTGGCCCACCACCGTAAACATAGAATCGATCGATTGGGGGACGGATCCGACCGGCGTCGTCGACGTCTGGCTGACGACTGTCCTTGAGGGGGCACTATTCCGTCCCGGCGAACAGGGCGGGTTGGTGCCGAACCGCACTGTCTGGCGAAGTTACTTGGTTCGCCGCCTGCGTCCCCACTTGGCCTACGAATCACTGGAGCACCGCTTTTACAGGCGGAGTGAAACCAACGACTGGCATCCGTTCGCCGAGGATGCCGTCCGGCCTTGGCTGCGGGAAATGATCATGGCGGCTCCCACGGGGACGCCCACAGCCAAGACTGCGCTGAGTGACGTCTGGCTGTGCCGGTTGGTGCGCCGGTTGAGATCCTTGCTGCCTGCCGGGGCGCTCGTCTTGCATGCGCGGTTGCGGGAGTTCGCCCGAGCTTCCCTCAATGTAGATCGAGGCAGCGATGTGACCGTGGGCGAACTGTATGACGCATTCGCCGTTTGGTGTCGTGTGAACGAATTGCCAATCGTGCCGGAGGAGGTGTTCCAAAAGCACATAGCATCGGTGCTGCGAGTCGAGCCGTGGTTTCGGTCGAAGTCCAAGTCCATCGTCCGGGAGACTGGATGCCAGAATGGCTTTCGTTCGCTCGCTTTACGCCGTCCGGTCCAGATCGCGGTCTAGCGACAACATTTTGTCCGGAATGGGGCACTTGGGGTGGCAACTGGAGAAAATATCTCGTTGCTATTCGTGGCAATACTGGCCGGGAGAAACCCGACACGTAAGATGCAGACATGGATAATCACATCACCGAAAAGCATGCTGGACAAGTTGCAGCAGTCTGCCCTGAAGACCCCGATCCACAGGCGGCTGCTGGTGGTTCACCATGCAATGTTTCTGAAGCGCCACTGCCGGGGGCAACCACCGTCACCGAGACGCCTCCGGCAAATCGACTGCGTGCTCGCCCCCGCCGTGAGCGCCCGCGCCCAACGTTCGTCCCGACGCAACGGTTATGGGCACCCGAGCCAGGTCAACCAACGGTCACTGAAACCACTCCGGAAGCCCTGCTGCCGGATCACACATTGCGGGTGGAATACGAGATCCGCGTGCTCGGTGGTAATGAAGTTGTCGCCAACATCAAATCCCGGTTCGATTTACCGCTGGCGTTGAAGGAGGAATCATTGGCTCGAACCGACGGCGACTTCGCTGACGTTTTCGACAAGATCATCGTGGCTCCGCTGCTCACGCAGGTGCGGGCCAGTTTGCAGAGCCGCTTCGAGCGTTACCAAGAGGCCAGAACGAAGCAGATCGCTCCTCCTGAGGCGCCCCTGCCGTCGCCTCACAATGGGCAATACAAATCGCCCAAGCCGGCCAATGGCACGCCGCACGAGATGCCGGAAATCGACCCGAGACCGCCATTTCCGAGACGCCCCGGCAGCCCGATGTAATCGGGTCTCTGACCGCGCTCGGCCAATTCGGTCCCGAGATCGTGACAATGACCCCGCAGCCGAGCGACCGGAGAACTGATCGCACTTCAGCAGGGCTTTCCCGGCGGCAGCAGCCGAACGGTGACGTGCCATGTCTCGCCATCCGCCAGGGTTGGCAGTAGTTTTGCCGCATGCCCTTCAACCGGGACCAGATGAAAGTGAAGGCGGCAGAACTCGCCAGCCAAGGCGTGTTTATTGGCACGTCCTCCTGGAAATACGAAGGCTGGCTGAATCAACTCTACACGCCTGGCCGCTACGAGTATCGCGGCAAGGTTGCCACGACCCGGTTTGAGCGTTCCTGTCTGGCGGAATACGCCGAGGTGTTCAAGACGGTTTGTGTGGATGCGGCCTATTACACATTCCCGAGCGAGAAGTATCTCGACGGCCTGGTGTCGCAAGTGCCGTCTGATTTTCAATTCGGCTTCAAAGTCACCGATGAAATCACAGTGCGAAAGTTTCCCAATCTTCCACGCTTCGGCGTCCGCGCCGGCAAACCCAACGAGAATTTCCTGAACGCGGACTTGTTCAACCGGGCGTTCCTAACGCCTTGCGAGCACATCCGTCCAAATGTCGGGGTCGTGATGTTCGAGTTCTCCCGGTTCTATCCCAGCGACTACGAGCACGGTCGCGACTTTGTGGCGGATCTCGACAAGTTCTTCGCGAATCTCCCGAAAGGCTGGCCCTACGCCGTGGAGATGCGCAACAAGAACTGGCTCGCGCCCGAATACTTCGCCTGCCTCTCACGCCACGGCATTACGCACGTTTTCAATTCATGGGACGCCATGCCGCCGGTGAGCGAACAAGTGGCGTTGGCGGGCAGTCACACCAATCCTGAACTGGTGGCCGCCCGCTTCCTGTTGAAACCAGGCCGTAAATACGAGGAAGCCGTCAAAACCTTTCAGCCCTACGACAAGACGAAGGAGGTCAATGACGAGGCCCGCAAGGCTGGCGCCGAACTCATCAAGAAGGGAAAGTCGTCAGACAAGCAGAAGAAGACGCTGATCTTCGTGAACAATCGGCTGGAGGGCAATGCGCTCGAAACGATCAGCGCGATGATTGATGGAGTTGATGCCTAGCGTCGGTTGGCGGCGACATTACTGCCACCGACGCTAGG
>JBDHQG010000046.1:0-13137 GCA_039806925.1 Limisphaerales bacterium | reverse complement strand
GACGCGCGCCAGGGATTGTGCGGGCGGCGGCTCGGGCGGGAAGTTCGGCTCGTAGCGTTGCAGCGGCGGGAGCGGCTTGTCCGCGATGAGGAGCGGGGTGATGACGTTGGTGGCGATGTATTGCGTGAAGATGCCGGAGAGCGATTGCGTTTCCAGCGGCAGCCAGTGGGGCGGCTCGACCCATTCGGCGGGCTTGTAGTCGAGCGTGGGAAATTTCAACCACGCCGCGCCGGAGAAGCCATGAAGGCTCGGCAGCGCAAGCAGCGTCGGGTCATCGAGGCCGGGGAGCGAGGCGATGCTGCGGATGGCCTCGTCATCGGCGGCGAGCTGGATGGAGGTGCGGAAGATGGGGCGCTCCGGCGGGCGTTGCGGAGATTGCGCGAGGAAATAAACCAGCGCCACCTGCAGCACGGCGACTCCGGCCACCGCGTAAACCCAGTGCCGTCGCGACCACGGCGGCGCATCGTGGGCGATGGTGTTCATGGGCTCGTGCCGCCGGAGGCCGGCGTTGCGGAAGATGGCGCAGACGCAGGGGCCACCGGCGCGGCGACGACGGGTGGCCGCACGGCGAGGAGCACGTCGCGAATGCCGAGCGAGCGGGCGAGCAGGCCGAGCTTGGTGAGGACTTCGGTGCGCGCTCCCTTGTCCGCCTGGATGACGAGCGTGATCGGCTGCGGGCTGCGGCTCACCGCGTCCTGCAGGCGCTGGCGCAGGCGGTCCTCGTCGCAGAGCTGGTTCTCGAAATAAAAGTGGCCGCCTTCATCCACGGCGACGGCGGTGGTGGCCTTGTCGGGACCGGGGAGGTTCACGCCTTCCGGGAGCGAGATCGGGACACCCGGCGTGAAGACGAACGTGGAGTTCAGCAACAGGAAGATGATCAGCAGGAAGAACACGCCGAGAAACGGCGCGGCATCGAGCTGGCCGCGGAAGATCTTCGCGTTGTGGGGAAACCTCATGCGCCTTTGCGACCGTTGGTGTCGGCGAGGATGTTGGTGATCTCCGTCGCGGCCTTTTCCATGTCGAGCACGATGGCGTTCACGCGGCTGACGAGATAGTTGTAGGCCGCGTAGGCGGGAATCGAAACCGCCAGGCCCGCCGCCGTGCAAATGAGCGCCTGCCAGACGCCGCCGGACAGATCCTGCATCGTCGGAATCGTGGTCTTGGTCTGGAGCGCGGTGAAGATTTTGATGAAGCCCAGCACGGTGCCGAGCAGGCCCATGAGCGGCGCGATCTGCGCGATGGTGGCGAGGAGGTTGAGCTTGTCTTCCAGCGGCGGCACTTCGACGAGGCCGGCTTCCTCCAGCGCTTCGCGGACGCCGTCGCGGCCTTTCTCCCGGTTCAGGACGGCGACCTTCACGAGGCGCGCGACCGGGCCGGGGGTGGCGTCGCAGATGGAGATGGCTTCGACGACATTGTCACGCCGGAGGACGTTGCGCACGCCGTTGAGGAACTCGACGGAGTTGATCTGCGCACGGTGGTAATGGAGGACGCGCTCGATGAACACGACCACGCCCACGGCGCTGGCGAACAGGATGACCCAAATCATCGGCCCGCCCTGGGAAAGGAACGTAGGCAACATGCGCTTGGTTATAGGCGGGGCGGGAATGAAGTTCAAAGTTCAAAGTGGCCGCGAAACGCCGATGAACCTGCGTCCGCGCGCGCCGAACTTGGTGCTCGTCAGCCGTCCGCGTCGATGGCAGGGTGACGGCACGTGTTTCGGATGCAACACGGACCATTGACCGCCGGCTCATGAATTCGCGCAGCGTCAGCCTGTTCCTCGTGGCCACCAACCTGGCCTTGCTCGGCGTCCTCGCCTGGCTGCTGCTCCGGCCCGCCGGCTCTCCCGCGCCGCCGGCCGCCGGAACCGGGGCCGCCGTGGTCACCAACACCGTCACCCAGATCGCCGTCCGGAAGATCAACTCGACGAACAACCTCCTCGCGTCCCTCGCCGGCCGTCCGTTGAGCTGGCGCGCGCTGGAGCACACGAACTATTTCGTCTTCATCGAGAACCTCCGCGCCTTCGCCTGCCCGGAGGAAACCATCCGCGACATCATCATCACCGACGTCGCGAAGCTCTACGGCCGGCGCCGTTCGGAGATGCGGATGCAATATCCGCCGCCAAAGTTTTGGGAGCCGCTCGATCCGCTCGGCGGCTCGGCGGAGCCGGTCGAGCTCCAGCAGAAGCTCCGCGCGCTCGACCGCGAGCAGCGCCAGTTGATTCGCGACTTGCTCGGCGTCGAGCTGCGCTGGGAGCTGGCGAAGTATTCCGGCGAAGCCGAGACGCTCGAGCGCAACTACAGCTTCCTCTCCCCGGACAAACAGGCGCAGGTGCGGGCGTGGTCCGAGCATTTCGACGAGCTGGAGCAGGATCTCTACGTGCGTTCACGCGGCTGGATGCTGGATGAGGATCTCGCCGCGCTCCGGCAGTTGCAGCGCCAGCGCCGCGAACAGCTCGCGTCCATGCTTTCCACCGACGAGCTGGAGGAATACGAGCTGCGATTCTCCGACACGGCGAACAACATGCGCAGCCAGATGGCGGGCTTCCGTCCGAACGAGGACGAGTTCCGCCGCATCTTCCGCCTGCAACGGACGTTCGACGAGCAGTTCGATCAGGCTTATGATTCGGACGACAACAACGCGCAGCTCGCGCGAGCCCGCACCCAGGAGCAGGCGCAGGATAAGTTGAGCGCGGAGATTCAACAAATGCTCGGCCCGCAACGTTACGCCGAGTACCAGCGCGCACAGGACGGGGATTACCGCGCGCTGCTCCAGCTCGGCGCGCGGTTGCAGATGCCGGAGGACGTCGCGAACCGCGTCTACAACATGAAGCAGGCGGCGGAGCGCGTGAAATACCAGGTCGAGACGAACCCGAATCTCACCGACGAGCAACGCCTCCAGACCGTTGCCGCGCTGGCGCGCGAGACGGCGCGTTCGGTGAAATCGACGATGGGCGATGACGTTTACGGCGCCTACCAGCAGCACGGCGGACAGTGGCTGGGGAATCTCCAGATGATCGATGAAAGCGTCGTTCCCGCCCGGCCCCAAACCGGCACGACGGTTCCTTACGATGTCAACCAGCTTCCCGCCGATCTCCGCGAGTACATCCTCAATCCATCGCTGTTCATCCGGCCGGAGTTCCGCCCGGAGCTGCGTCCACCAAACTGAGCCGGAACGATGTGGCGGGTGATCGCGAAATGGATTTTCGCCTTCAGCATCGGCGCAGTGAACTGGCAGGAGACCCTGATTCGATTGAGCCTCCCCGGAAAAATGCGTGCGCCGGACGGAGACCTTTCGGCCCCCGCCCGGCAAGTAGATCGGAGTGAGGATTTACCCGCGCTCAGCGGCGGATGAGGCGGAAGAACTGTTTAGGCAGGCCGCCGTTCTCAGGCGCCGCAGCCATGTTGTAGCGGTAGAAGGGTGTGATGTCGCTCGGAGGAATGATTTCGGCACTCGATACATCGGTCCAGTCGTTCGCCGTGCCAGGCAGCACCGCGGAGGATTGCAGCACGAAGCCCGAGGCTTCCGCCGGCCACGCCAGTTCCCACGCCCCGAAGCCGAGGTCCGCCATCTTAAGAACCGGCGGCTCCACGTCGGACTCGAAATAATTATCGAACGTGGCGTCGGCAATGGCGTCCGCGTTGTCGCTGTTGTCGTAAACCAGCAGGCCATTGACGCCGCTGGTGTACGGGTCCGGGTCCGTGCCGGAGATTTCCACCAGCGGATTCACGGGGTCCGCGAGATCGTAAACGCGCGCGGTCAGCAAGGCACCCTTGCCCATGAAAACGAGCCGGTAGCTCTTGCCCGTTTCCAACACAATATCGCCGTTGCCATTCTGCCGGACGCTGCGTTCAGCCGCTTCGCCCGTCACGCGGGTGATGTCGATGTCCTTGCTGCCGACCTGGTAGGTCATCACGTAGCCCTTCGTGGTGCCAAGGCCAATATCCGTCAAACGCGCAAATGGTCCGAAGGATTGATCGATGGTGTCGTCCCAGTTCACCACGTCGACGGCGACATAAAAGTCGGTGAAGACCTGTGGACGCAGGCTTCCGATGCGCGCCGGCCCGACAACTCCCGGGGCGGGAGAAGCGGCGGCCTGCATGCGGTAGCCGCCGTTCGGGAAGGTCCAGGTGCCTTGTTCCGGAAACGCCGGATGACTGCCAATCGTGTCATAACGGTTCCAACCCGTGTCATTGCCGTCACTAAAGTCATCCGAAAACACCTGCGCGTGAGTGGAGAAAACACCGCCGGCCATCAGGACGCCGGCAGCCAGTGCGCAGCCTCGGGAAAGAAGGTAACTCGTGGTCTTCATAGTCTGATTCGTTGTCAGGTCAACGCCATGAAATCTCTCATGGCCTGTAGGGTCGTGGACTGTTTGGGTTCGCGTTATTAGTCGCTCATCCGGCAACAAAAGTCGAGCTGATTGTCAGTATTCACGGGGATTTTCTCGATTTGAGCCCGGCCGTCGTGCATGTGCATCTTGTTGCCGCCGCCACTCGAAACTTGCGGCTTCATCGCATTTCCCTACCGTCAGCGCATGTTCAAACCGTCCGATCTTTTCGACCTCAGCCAGACCGAACATAGCGCGTTGTTCGACGGCTGCGTTCACGCCTGGGATGTCTTGAAACGCATCAAGGAGTATCTCAAGGCGAGCGCCCGGTCGGAACAGCACCACAAGCTCGTCGGACACGCCTACATCGGGGAAAACGTCTTCATCGGCGAAGGAACGATTGTGGAGGACGGCGCGATGATCAAGGGCCCGGCCATCATCGGACGCAATTGCCAGATCCGGCACAACGCCTACCTCCGCGAGGATGTGATCGTGGGCGACGGCTGCGTCATCGGCAATTCCTGCGAGCTGAAAAACGCGCTCCTTTTCAACAACTGTGAAGTGCCGCATTTTAATTACGTGGGCGATTCCATCCTCGGCTACAAGGCGCATCTCGGCGCCGGTGTCGTGCTGTCGAACGTGAAGGTCATCAAGGGCAACGTCGCCGTGGAATGGAACGGCGACAGGATCGACACCGGGCTGCGCAAGTTCGGCGCGCTCATCGGCGACCACGGCCAGGTGGGCTGCAACGCCGTGCTGAATCCCGGCAGCATCGTGGGGCGCAACGCCGTCATTTATCCCTGCACCAACTGGCGCGGCGTGTTGCCAGCCGACAGCGTGGCGAAGAACAAGGCGGCGGTGGAAGTTTCAATCCGCCGGCGTTGAGCCGCTGTCGCAATGATCAGCAACATCGACCCCACTGAATCTGCAACGGATCTCGTCGCGCAGGTCGAGGAGATATTCTCTGCGACCGGCGTGTTCTCCAAGGCGAAGAACTTCGAGTATCGCCCCGAGCAGCAGCAGATGGCCGTGGCGGTGGCGAAGGCGTTGGAGGGACGCGAAAGCCTGCTTGTCGAAGCCGGCACGGGCGTCGGCAAAAGTTTCGCCTACCTCGTTCCCGCCATCCTGTTCGCCACGAGCCGTCAGAAGAAGGCGGTCATCTGCACGCACACGATCAATTTGCAGGAGCAGCTTGTGGAGAAAGATCTCCCAGTGCTCAAGCAGGCGCTGCCGGTTGAGTTCAGCTACACGATGCTCAAGGGCCGGCAGAATTACCTTTGCACCCGCCGGCTCCAGAAGGCGATGGCGCAGGCGGACGGCTTGTTCACGTCGCCGGAACAGGCCGAGCTGCAACGCATCTACGAATGGTCGAAGGAAACGAAGGACGGCAGCCTGTCGGATTTCGAGACGGAGCCGGACCCGAAAGTCTGGTCGCACGTCTGCTCGGAGCGCGGACTCTGCACGCCGAAGATTTGCGGTCATCAATCGGACTTCGCCAAGAGCAGCGGCATCTGTTTCTTCCAGCGCGCGCGAAGCAAAATTCTTTCGTCCGACGTGCTCGTGCTGAATCACACGCTGTTCTTCACCCTGCTGGGCGGCGTGGAGGAAGAGCCCGAGGGCGGCATTTTGTTCAAGAACGATTTTGTCATCTTCGACGAAGCACACACCGTGGAACAGGTCGCCGCGCGGCACATCGGCGTGAGCGTTTCCAGCGGGCAGATTCGTTACTCGCTCCAGCGCTTGTGGAATCCGCGCACCGAGAAGGGCCTGCTCGCGCTGCTCCGCAAAGGGGAGCCGGTGAAGCTCGTCGCGGATGTGCTGAAGCAAAGCGACGATTTCTTCACCCTGGTGGAAAGCGTCTGCGAGGAGCTCGCGAGCAGCCAGCCGAGAAAGCCGGGCGGCGGGCCTTCGCGCGCCTGGACGGAGCTGCGCATCCGCCGCCCCGACCTCGTGCAGGACAACATGACGCTGCCGATCCAACGGCTGCGCGAGGCGGTCAGCGATTTGATCAAGCTCTCCGAGGACAAGGAAACCGGGCAGGAGCTGACCGAGTGCAATCGCCGCCTGATGGAGCTGCGCGAAGCCATCGCCACCTTTCTCAGCCAGAGCTCGGAGGATTACGTGTACTGGGTGGAACGCACGGGCAAGGCGCAGAAGAATCTCGCGCTGAACGCCGCGCCCATCGATGTCGCGGAGTTCCTGCGCCACCGTCTGTTCGGCACGGATACATCCGTCATCATGACCAGCGCGACGCTGGCGACGCAGAACGTGAAGCGAGACGCATCATCCGTGAAAGACGATGCGCCGGCTGAATCCGCGCCACGCGCCGCGCATCGCGCATCACGCGCATTGGACTACTTCGCGAAACGCGTCGGCGGCGAACGCGCGGCGAAACTCCAGGTCGGGTCGCCATTCGACTACGAGCGGCAGATGAAGATCTTCGTCGCGAACAAGATGCCGGACCCGCGCGAGCCCGGCTATCGCGACGCGCTCGTCCATTGGATCGAGCACTTCGTCACGATGACGCATGGCAAGGCGTTCGTGCTCTTCACCAACTTCAGGCTCATGCTCGAGGTGGGCGAGTTGATGCAGCCGTTTTTCGACCGGCTCGGACTGCAAGTCTTCATCCAGGGCACCGGCACGCCGCGCTCGACGATGCTGGAGAAGTTCAAGGAGGACGTGGATTCGGTGCTCTTCGGCACGGACAGCTTCTGGCAGGGAGTGGATGTTCCGGGCGAAGCGTTGAGCAACGTCATCATCACGCGGCTGCCGTTTGCCGTGCCCGATCATCCGTTGATCGAAGCGCGCATCGAAGCCATCGAAGCGCATGGCGGAAATTCCTTCGCCGACTTCTCGCTGCCGGAGGCGATCCTGAAGTTTCGCCAGGGCGTCGGGCGATTGATTCGCACGAAGAGCGACTCAGGAATCGTGGTGGTGCTGGACAACCGCGTGCTGACGAAGCGTTACGGGCAGGCGTTCCTCGACGCGATTCCGAAGTGCCCGGTGGAAGTGGTATAGCGCACAGGCGACTACGAGATGCGTCCCATCAACTGGTCCAGCTTTTCACGATAGCTGCGGCTGAGCGTGAGCTTGGCGCCGTTGCGGAGGATCACGGAATACTCGCCGTGGAAGAGCGGCTGCAGTTCCTTGATGCGGTCCATGTTCACGATGGTGGACCGGCTGATGCGCATGAACTTTTCCGGCGGGAGCTGGTTCTCCAGCGATGACATCGTTTCGCGGTGGAGATGGTTCTCCGTGCCGACGTGCAGGTTCACGTAGTTGTCCGCGGCTTCGATCCAATCGATCTCGTCCACCTTCACGAACACCACGCGCCCGCTGGATTTCACCGCGATGCGGTCGATGGCCCTGGACTTCGACACCTCCGGACGGACATCCGCGAGCAACGCAGTCAGGCGCTGGCTCAGCTCGCCGGCCTGCTGGCGCTTCACCTGTTCAATGGCGCGGTTGAGGGCGATGACGAAGCGTTCCCGGTCGAAGGGCTTGAGGAGATAATCAACCGCGTGGACCTCGAACGCCTTCAGGGCAAAGCGATCGTAGGCCGTGACGAAAATGACGGCGGGCATTCTCTCACCCGCCAGCTGCGCGATGACGCCGAACCCGTCGAGCTCCGGCATTTGCACATCCAGCAGCACGATGTCCGGGGATTCCTTGCGGATGGCCGACACCGCCATCGCGCCGTCGCCACATTCGCCGATGCACTCGATGTCAGGCAGTCCTTGGAGCAGGGCGCGAACGCGCTCACGGGCCAGCGGTTCATCATCGACGACAAGGACGCGGGTTTTCACGGGACAAAGTGAGACTGAACTCCGGCGACCGTGCAAGCCCGCAGCGGCAAGGCTGGGCCGGGACTACCGGGGCCGGGCCGGGCCGGCGAACGGGCGAAACGGGATTTCCAGGCGCACCGTCACTCCGCCCAGGGCTCCGTTTGCGATGTCGATCGTCTGCGCGGAGCCGTAGAGCTGCTGCAATCGCGCGCGGGTGTTCGAGAGCCCGATGCCGAAGGCGGGCGCCGCGCCATTCTTCAAGCCCACGCCGTTGTCGGCGATCTCGAGCACCAGGCGGTCCCCGCCCACGCCCGCCCGGAGCATGATTTCGCCCGGGCGCGCCTGCGGTTCGAGGCCGTGCTCGATGGCGTTCTCGACCAGCGGCTGCAGGATCAAGTTCGGCACGCGCGCCTCAAGGGAGATGTCCGAAACGTCGTGGCGGATCGAGAGGCGCCCGCCAAACCGTGCGCGCTGGATGTCGAGGTAGCGGCCGAGGAAATCCAGTTCCTGCCGGAGCGAAACCTCCTGTTCGTTCGTGCTGTCCAGGGCGTAGCGCAGCAGCTCGCTGAGGCGGACGATCATGCGGTCGGCGGCATCCACGTCCTTGTGCATGAGCGAGGCGATCGCGTTCAACGTGTTGAAGAGAAAATGCGGATTGAGCTGCATTTGCAGCGCCTGCAGCCGCGCCTCCGTCAGCCGCGTCTCCAGCTCGGCGGCGTGCAGCTCGCGCTCGTGGAACTTCCAGTAGTAGGTGAACGCGTTCTGCCCGGCCACGATGCCCCAGTAAACGAGGAGGTTGAAAAAGAACGTCGCGCCCAGCGCCTGGGTGAAGGCCGCGCCGAACATCACCGGCTCCTCCGCGCCCCGCGTGCGCCACTCCTCGAAGGCCGCGCGCAGGATCATCCACCCGATGGAAAACGCGGCGCCCGTCACCAGATGCACCGTCAGGGAACGCGCCCACCGGGTGCCGGCCGCGGGAAACTTGCGGCCCATCCACAGGGCCGGCACGGAAAGAAGCGCGAAGACATACCAGTCCGCCAGCGCGCGATTCATCGCAACGGTCCAGGGCACCGGCGCGCCGGATTTGGAACGCGAAAGATAGAGCTGCCCGGCAAAGGCAAGGCCCAGCACCGTCCAGAAGAGGAACAGCAGGGTCCACTTCATCCAGGGTTTTCGTAATGACGCCGGGCCGGTCATGAGTCTGGTGGAGCTTCGGCAGAACAGCGTTGAAATGCAGGACAAATTTCAAGCGCGGCCCCTCCTTCGGGCGCATCAGAACACTGCCGACGGACCGCGACCGGTCCCCGGTCGCAGCGGGTGGAGGCGGAGAGAGTCGTGGCGGGATTCGAGAGATTCTCTTCGTGGCCACGCGCTGCGAGCCGGGACGGCTCGCGGTCCGGTGTCCACGCCGCTTCCCGGAATCTCCCGTTCCCCCCTCTGGTCTTGCCAAAGAGATTGAATTCTTGGGGGCCAGCCGGAATGCTGTGCCAGTCCACGGCATGAACGCATCGCCACCAAAGCCGCCAAACCCAGCACCAGAACCACGGGATGACGCCCAGATCGGACGCGCATGCCGCTGGTCCGGCGCGGTCTGGATCGGCATCGCTGTCATTGTGGCCATCGTGCTGTGGTGGGCCAATCGACCGGGGCCAAGGCAACCGGTGCAGCCAACGTCGTTAAGCGCCCCTGAAACTGCGTCTTCCGCAAGGGCCGACGTGCCGGTGGCGAAATTCACCGACATCACCCGCCCGGCGGGGATTGCCTTCTCGCATTTCAACGGCGCCTATGGCGACAAGCTGCTGCCTGAAACAATGGGCGGCGGCGTGGCGTTCTTTGACTTCGACGGGGACGGTGATCAGGATCTGCTGTTTGTGAACGGCACGGACTGGCCGTGGCGCACCAACGGCACCGCGGCGAGCCACACGCCGGCGCTTTATCAGAACGACGGGAAGGGCCGGTTCACGGATGTCACCCAGGGTTCCGGGCTGGAGATCAATTTTTTCGGGATGGGCGTGGCGGCCGGCGACTTCGACAATGATGGCCTTCCCGACATTTTTCTTTCCGGCGTCGGTGAAAGCCGGCTGTTCCAAAACTCAGGGGGGGGCCGCTTCACGGACATCACCGCCCGGGCAGGCGTCGGCGGCACCACCAATGACTGGGCGACCAGCGCCGCCTGGATCGACATCGACAATGACGGGGATCTTGATCTGTTTGTCTGTCACTATGTGCGCTGGTCGAAGGCCATCGACCTGGAGGTTGGCTACAAGATTGACGGCGTCACGCGGGCCTACGGTCCGCCGATGAACTTTGAAGGCACGTATCCTTCGCTCTATCGCAACGAGGGCGGCGGGCTCTTCACCGACATCTCCGCGCCCGCCGGCATCCAGGTGAAAAACGCGTCCACCGGACGACCGATGGGAAAATCCCTCGCGATCGCGCCCGTTGACATCGACAACGACGGGTGGATCGACGTGGTGGTGGCGAACGACACCGTGCAAAATTTTCTGTTCCGCAACCGTCGCGACGGTACGTTCGAGGAGATCGGTTCGCGCTCGGGAATCGCGTTCGACGCCTACGGAATGGCCCGTGGCGCGATGGGAATCGATACGGCGCGCTTCCGCAATGACGACGCCCTCGGCATCGCCATTGGAAATTTCGCCAACGAAATGAACGCGCTGTATGTATCCCGGCGCGATGCGCTGATGTTTGCGGATGAAGCCATCACCGAGGGCGTCGGCCCGGCGAGCCGGCAGCTGCTGAAGTTTGGATTGTTCTTTTTCGACTACGACCTTGATGGCCGGCAGGACGTGTTGACCGCCAACGGACATCTGGAGGAGGACATCCAGAAATTCCAGGCCGGCCAGCGCTATCGCCAGCCCGCGCAGCTCTTCTGGAATCGCGGCGCCAGCCACGGCACGGGATTCGTCCCGGTGCCGGCCGGGAAGTGCGGCGACGATCTGCTCAGGCCCATTGTCGGACGCGGCTCCGCCTTCGCCGATGCCGATGGAGACGGAGATCTGGACGTGGTGATGACTCAGATCGGCGGGCCGCCGCTGCTCCTGCGCAATGATCAATCCCTGGCGCATCAGTGGCTGCGTTTCAAACTGGTGGGGACGAAGAGCAACCGCGACGGAATAGGAGCGTGGATCAAGGTGCGGATTGGAAACCAGATTCTCTCCCGCCAGGTGATGGCGGCGCGGAGTTATTTGTCGCAATCCGAGCTGCCCGTGACCATCGGCATTGGAAACGCCGTCCGGGTGGACGAAGTCACCGTGGTGTGGCCGGGAAAACAGGTCCAGCGGCTCGCCGATTGGAAGATGAACGGGACCACGATCGTGACGCAGCCGTAGCGGCCTCGTTGGGAAACGGGGAACGGGCGCGAATGACGACGGGAAAACGCGCCGGGGCCGGCTGGTTACAGCGAACTTGATTCAGGCGAAGGCCAGGGCCTACGGCGCAACCGTCATGGAATGGAGCCGGGCCTGTGCTTGCTTGGACAGGCTGGTGAACAGGAGAGACACCGCGTAGCCGGCATGGCGATTGCCACTGCACGCCACGACGACTCCGGTGAAATTCACCTTTCGCGAATCCGTGGGTGTTTGCATGGCCACCGTCATCTCGGTCCAGACCGGGATCGGGCTTTCGGAGCGGAACTCGATTCCATTCTTACGGATGCGCACGGCATTGGCAGGAAGATCCAACCGGGTGGTTTGGGCCTGGATCGATACGGGCTGAAGCAAAGCCGAGTTGTCAATTTTACGTGCGCTCATAGTAACGTATGCAGAGTAACATACGGACCTCGAAGGTCAACAGGACCACTGGGCAGATTTTTTACGGTGGAATTACGGATGCCGCCGGGCCTCTTGCCGCATCGATTCCCGGTTCCTCCCGCCCGCAATGCAAAGTGGTCGCCGATCACTTCATCTCTTGTCGGTTTGGAGAGGTTTGGTATCTTGAACGCAGTGTCTGACTCCGACAGCAAAGATCGAAAACCCCTTCGCATGGCCGAATGCGGCGCATGCCACGCGAAGCATTGGCTTTCGAGCGAGATGGCCCCGCTGGAGCCGGTTTCCTGCACGAAATGCGGCCATCCCGTCATCGTTCCCACGCGCATCCGAAATTTTGAAGTGCGCGAAGTCGTCGCCTCGGGCGGCATGGGCACCGTCTATCGGGCGTTCGATGTCAGCCTGGAACGCACCGTCGCCGTCAAAATGCTCAAGCGCGAGATGGCCGACGACAAGCAGGTGATGGACAGTTTTTACCGCGAAGCCCGCGCCACCGCCTCCCTGAATCACACCAACATCATCCACGTTTATTCGTTCGATGAACATCAGGGCAGCCCATACATCGTCATGGAACTGGCGGACCACGGCAGTTTGGACAGCCTGATTATCCGCGACGGCTACGTGCCGGAACTCACCGTCCTCGACGTGGGCATCAAGGTCGCCTCCGCCCTGGAAAGCGCGCTCCAGCACAATCTCCTGCACCGCGACATCAAGCCGGGCAACATCCTCTTCAACGAATACGGCGAACCAAAGCTGGTGGATTTCGGCCTCGCGCGCCAGGCGGAGGAAGGCGCCGAATACGAATCGACCATCTGGGGCACGCCCTATTACGTCGCGCCCGAGAAGATTCAGCGCCAGGGCGAGACCTTCCATTCGGACATGTACAGCCTTGGCGGAACCCTCTACCATGCGCTGACGGGGCATGTGCCGTTCGAGGCCGAAACCGTCGAGCAAGTCGTCGCGGGCCATGTGCATACGCCGCTGACGCCCCCGTGCGATGTTCGCCCGGAGATTTCCCAGCTGACGAGCGACGCGATTGCCACATCGATGGCCAAGGATCCCGCCCAGCGTTACGCGACCTACGCCCAGTTCCAAATGGCGCTGGAGAACGCGCGCAGCCAGTTCCTCCTGCAAGAACTCAAGAACCAGCAGGACGACCAGGCGCCGGCCAAAGGGCGCTCCTGGTGGAGACGGTGAACGGCCCGGGCACGAAGGCCTCGGGCGCGTAGCCGAACTTGAA
>JBDHQG010000645.1:0-2990 GCA_039806925.1 Limisphaerales bacterium | reverse complement strand
CGCCGCGCAAATCTTGTCCACCATCGACGTCGTGGTCAGCGCCTTGATCATCCGGCCCTTCGCGCCGCGGTTCGTGATGAAGTGCTGGAGCAACAGGCAGATGATCTGGTGCGTCGTCAGCGGATTTCCACGGCCGTCCATGCCGCCCACGCGATCCGCATCGCCATCCGTCACGAGGCAGAGATCGTGCGGATGCTTCCGCAGATACGCCGCCGATGGACCGTAGTTTTGCGCGATGGGCTCCGGGTTGATGCCGCCGAAGTTTGGGTCGTGATTGCCGTTGAGCGTCGTCACGCGACAGGTCGTTCCCGCGAGCAACTCCGCGAAGCAGCCGGCTCCGACGCCGAACAACGCGTCGTGCGCGAAGCGGAGCTTGGAACGGGCGATGAGCTTGAAATCGACAAGCCTCTTGATTGCGGCGTAGTGCGCGGGACGAATGTCCGCCACCTTCGCCGGAGCGCCCTTCGCCAACGGTTTGGCGACGACCGGATTCTTGTCCAGCAACGACTCGACGCCCTGGCACATCGCAGGCTCCGCCGAACCGCCGAAGTGCGCCTTGAGCTTGAATCCGTTGAACGCCGGCGGATTGTGGCTCGCCGTGATCATCACGCCGCCCACCGCCTGCATCGCGCGGACGGCGTAGGAAACGGAGGGCGTCGGCGTCGGACGATCCGTGAGCACGACTCCAAAACCGTTCCCGAGAAAAACCTCCGCCGTGCGCCGCGCAAACTGGTCCGAGAGAAACCGTCGATCAAAGCCGATGACAACCTTCTTCTGCGTGCCCGGAACAGGATTCGCAGCCCAGTAATCCGCCGTGGCCTGCGCCACGCGCGCGACGTTTCCGAATGTGAAATCCTCCGCAATGACCGCGCGCCAGCCGTCCGTTCCGAATTTGATCTGTCCCATGAATGTCAGTGTTTGCGCGATCTAACGTCAGAAACCCAAACGTCTTGAGCGCCCGGCCCTCTCAGCTTCCAGCATCGCGACCGGCACGCCGTTCACGGTACGCCTGCCAGAACTTCCACCCGGTTCGAACCGCGGAAACGAGAAACGAACCCTTGGCAAACGCGTTGCCCGTCTTCTTGTATCGACGGGCCAGGAGAAGCCCGGCCAGCGGCGCGCCCCAGGCCCATAGATTGCGCGCCCAGCCGAAGCCGCGCTGAATCTCGCCCACACGAAGACACAACTGATCCACCTCCAGCCGGAGCACCTGGCGGTTCAGGTCGCTCTCCAAAAGCAGATCGCGCTTGCGCGCCTCCAGCTCTCTCAATCCCGGGACTGTATCCAATCGATGTCCTTTTTCAGCTCGCCGATGGTGTCCGACATCGGCGGCTTCTTGTGTTCCATCGAACGACGCAATCCGATGAAGGAGTTCACGGCGAGGTAAACGAAGAGCAGGGCGAAACCTCCCAGCACCCAGGGGCGGGCGTTTTCCGGAGACACGTAAACAATCGTGGCGACCACCGCGATGATGGCCAGCCCGCCAAAGAAAACCGCCGCCGCCGCCCACAACAGCGTGGAGATGAGCCACGCCTTCTCCTCCTGCAGCTCGAGGGCGAACAGCTCCACCCGGTTCTGCACCGTGCGGAGGCCCGTCTCAATCATCCGCCGAACCGAGGCTAGAATCCCCTCCGGCATTGGCTCGTTCTCCGGCATGAGACGCCTACTTTCGCGTCACCAGCACGCCGATGAGCAATCCCACGCCGAACGCGACGCCGATCGATTGATACGGATGCTCGCGAATCACCTTGTCCGTCGCCTTGGCCCCCGCCAGCGCCTTTTCCTCGACCTTGTAAAAACTTCCCTTCGCGCTTTCGAGGCTGGCGGCGAGACGCACGCGTGCTTCCTTGGCCTTCTCGCCGAGCTCGCCCGCGCTGGCCTTGAGCAGGCTCTCCGCGTCATGCATCACGACTTTGAAATCTTGAACCAGCTTGCTCATCGTCACGTCCTGTTCCGTTGCATTTGCGTCACTCATTCGTTTTCTCCTGTTGAGGGTTTTCGTCCGAACCCCTGAGCGGGTTCTCACGCGCAACGTAGAAGCACGCGCCGGGACCGTCAACGAGATTGCCTTCCCATGATTTGCAAAAGCCTCCCCAAACGGATCGAGCGCGGGCGGTTATCGAACCCGCGAATCCGCCGCCGCACCCAGCGCCGCGCGTTCCATCGCCGGCTCTGTGACGAGCAGTTCGCGCCCCGCCTTCTGCGTGCGATACGGTTTCCTGGCACCCGGCAGGTAGAGGTCCGCGACGTACGCGCCGAGCGGCGAAGAGTCCGGCAACGCCGCGCCCGAGATGGTCGCCTCGGTTCGCGACGCCGAGACGTGGCGGATGCGCCCGTGAAGCGTTTGAATCTCCGCGGACGGGCGGGAGATGGCCTGGATGAACATCGGTTTGAACGCCAGTTCGCCGGCGGCCATGTAGGTGATGTTCGTCGCGTTCACGAAATGCTTCCGAAATTCCTGCGAGCGAAACCGCCCCTCCGCGTTGCACCCCGCGAGGACGATGTTGTGAATCTCCCGGGCAGACGCCCCGAGCGACTCCGCCAGATCCCTCGCTGAAAACACCGGCGGCTCCTCTCCCTTGGCCACGAGATTCCGGTGCGGATAGAAGCCGTATCGACCGCCATGCCAGGAAAAGCCGGCGCGCCCGTGTGAATCCACAAACAACGTCCGGTTGTTCGTCAGCCCATGTTCGCGCACCAAGTTTACCAGACAACCCGGCGACCAAAGATCGATGTAGTGATTACTCTCCCCTTCGCGCCCCGGCGCGGTGTGGTGCTTGCGGAGAAAGGCCATGTCACCGCCAAATTCTCCCCGTTCCGCGTGCTCCCCATTTCGGGCGGACACCGGCACCAGGACACGCCGCGCCTCCAACGCCCATTTCACCAGAAAGCCGCCGAGGATCATCACGAGGATGGCCCGGGCCAGCGATTTTAGTTTCTGCGACTCAGTCATGATGCGCGCATTGCGCCTGAGTCAGTTAACCGCAGGA
>JBDHQG010000644.1:0-2995 GCA_039806925.1 Limisphaerales bacterium | reverse complement strand
CCAAACGCATGATGCTGCCGTCACCGTAGGCTTTGGTGATGCTGGAGATGGCGGCTTCGAGATCCCGCTCGCGCGCCGCAGACAGCTTGGCGGCTTCGTTCGAGGGTTTCTCTGCTTTTCGGCGACGGCGGCTTTTTCGGCTTTGGGCGGCATAAAATATTCTTTGGAAACTGGTTCTTGGTTATTCCGGGTTCGTAATAGTGAAGGACAAAGGCTTAGTCAATGGTCGATACAGGTCAATTGAACAGTGCTCAATCTTCAACGGGTTCCTCAGCCCCGCGCCGCAGACTCACGTCCGCGCAGAAACCGCGCCTGGTTCGCGCCGCGACAAATTCCACCAAGGCCCGCCCGGGCGCGCTGACGGCGATCTCCCGTGCCTCTTCGATCAAGGCGCTGAACCGCGCCGAGCCGCGAAAGAGCACGCGATAGAGACGTTTGATTTCGATCCGTTCCGCGCTTGAAACCCCCGCGCGGCGCAGCCCGACGATGTTGAGCCCGACCAGCTCATTGACCCGGTGAACGATGCAGTAGGGCGGAAGATCCGCGCTGACGGCGGAACCGCCCTGCATCATCGCCAGCGTCCCGACGCGGCAGAACTGGTGGACCAGACAGTTCCCGGAGATGAACACCCGATCCTGCACGATCACATGCCCGCCCAGCGCCGCTCCGTTGGCAATGATGACATGATCACCGACGGCGGAGTTGTGCCCGACATGGCAGCCGGCCATGAACAGACAGTTCGATCCGATCACCGTGTCCTCCTCCAGCTTGTTGGAACGATTCACCGTGACGTGTTCGCGGAAGACATTGTGGTCGCCGATGCGCACCCGCGTCGGCTCGCCCTGGTATTTCAAATCCTGCGGCTCATCTCCGATCACGCAGCCCGTGTGGAAACGGTTCCCCGCCCCGATCAGCGTGTGGCCGGTGAGATGAACGTGCGGCCCGACGATACACTGCGCGCCGAGGATCACATGCTCATCGATGATCGCGTATGGGCCGACGCCCGCAGTCGGATCGACCTGCGCCTTCGGATGAATGACAGCCGTGGGATGAATCATGAATAGAAATAACCCAGCTCGCGCAACGACGCGTATTCCTTCGGCCGCTCCGTCGTGGCGCGGCCGAGGATGACGTGATCCACCACCTCGATCCTCAGCAGCTGCCCGGCGCGAATCAGATCGCGCGTCACCTTGATGTCCGCCTCGGACGGCGCGGGATCGCCGCTCGGATGATTGTGAACGATGACGATGGCCGCCGCGTTCGAGGTGATCGCCGAGCGGAACACATCGCGCGGATGCACGAGAATCGTGTCCAACGTTCCCTGCGACAGCGTTTCGATTTTGATCAACCGGCGGCGCGTGTTGAGCAACACCACCTGAAACGTCTCCGCCTGCGCGTGGCGATGATCCTCGCGCAACAATTCCGCGATGCGCTCCGGCGTGTCGAGCAACGGCGATTCATGCCGCAGCTCCTCCGCCATCTTGCGCGCCAGCGTGAACGCCGCCTTCAGCGTCACCGCCTTGTCGCGGCCCACGCCCTTCACCTTGCGCAGGTCTTCCAACGACGCGCGGGCCAGGCCGTCCAGCGAGCCGGACTGCCGGAGCAGCTGTTCCGCGATGTGAATGGCGGACATGCCCTTCATTCCCGTGCGCAGCAGGATGGCAATCAGCTCCGCGTTGGAAAGCTTCTCCGCGCCGTGCGCAGCGAGCCGTTCGCGCGGGCGGTCCTGCGCGGGAAGATCGTGGATGCGAACGTTGGCGGTCATGCGGCGACCGGTGGAATCGCAAATTTCGCGCTGCAACGCAAGCGGGAGCTTTGACAATGGGAGCTTTGGAGAGGGTGTGATCGGAAGTGGCAGGGATGGCCGATGGAGATATGGACTGCGGAAACATGTTTCCGCTTTGGCTGCACGGCCAGAGAATCCCAGCGCGCCGGATGGACGGAAGCTGTAACCAAAGCGGAGTCCTGCCTCCGCAGTCCACACAGCTTTGCTTCGTTGACCGCCACCTCTGATCACGCTCCTTTGGAGAAGGCGGACGGAGGTCAGTTCCCGTTCAGCCCGGGCACGACGTAGCAGGAAAACTCGTTGCGCAGATGTGGCGGAATGCGCGCCTTGAACCGCGCCGTCTCGCCGCTGTAATCGCGCTCCACCACTTGCGCGACCGCGTGCAACTTCGCGATGATCGAGGAGGCTTCGTGCGGAATGCTCAGGTCCATGAACTCGCGCACCGGACGCAGCATCGCGCCGAGCTCGACCATCAGCTCCGCCACGCCTTCGCCGGTTTTGGCCGAGATGCCGACCGCGCCGGGGAAACGTTCGAGATACTGGTTGAGCAATTCGCGGCTCTCGAAGCGGTCCACCTTGTTGAAAACCATCAACGTCGGCTTGCCCGCCGCGCCGATTTCCTCGAGCACACCGTTCACGGCGAGAATCTGTTCCTCGGCCTGGGGATGGCTGAGATCGACAACGTGCAGGAGCAGCTCCGCCTGCACCACTTCTTCGAGCGTGGCCTTGAAGGCTTCCACCAGGCGATGCGGCAGCTTGCGGATGAAACCCACCGTGTCCGTCAGCAACACGTTCTGGTTCGTCGGCAACCGCAGGCGACGCGTCGTCGGATCGAGCGTCGCGAACATCATGTCCTCCGCGAGCGTGGCGGCGCCGGTGAGCTGATTGAGCAAGGTGGATTTGCCGGCGTTCGTGTAGCCGACGATGGACGCGAGCGGCCAGAGATTGCGCTGACGTCCGGTGCGCTGCGTTTGCCGATGCTGCCGGACTTCCTCCAGCTCGCGGCTGATGCGCGCAATGCGATCCTGCACGCGACGACGATCCGTTTCGAGCTGCGTTTCACCGTCACCGCGCATGCCGATGCCGCCCTTCTGGCGCGACAAGTGGCCCCAGAACCGCGTCAGGCGCGGAAGCAGATGCTGGAGCTGCGCGAGCTCGACCTGGAGCTTGCCCTACCGCGTGCCGGCGCGGTGGGGGAAGTTGCCGAGG
>JBDHQG010000643.1:0-3004 GCA_039806925.1 Limisphaerales bacterium | reverse complement strand
TAGAGGAAGTGGTTCTTGTCGCTCGCGTCGATGTTCTGCGTGATGGCAACGGTCGCGAGGAAGTTCACCATGCCGGGCACGTCGATGTTGTCGAAGACGTAGCTTTCGAGCGCCGCGCCGGTGAGGCCGATTCCGGCGAGGAACGCCTGGAGGTCGGCGTTGCCTTCGGCTTCCCGCGTTTTCTTTTCGAACGACGCGGTGTTGTCGTAGGTGGAGCCGGGGCCGCACTTGTAGAACGAGCCGTTCTCGTCAAGGCCGACGCGGCGGAGGAAGTCGCGGTCCGGTTGTTCGGTGTAAACGGAGATGTTGTAGAACGCGCCGTTCTGCCGGAGATGCGCGAGGAAACAGATCGGCGAGGGCAGGCCGACGTCGCGCTGGTGTTCGTAAACGAGCACGGAGCGCAGGTAGGACTTGTCGGTGTAAGTCGTGTTGAAGTCGAACTCGGTCACGCGCGGCTTGCCGGGGTAAAGCTCGAACTCGTGGTCTTCGTTGAACTCGATCTTGTAGCTCTTCTTCGGCCAGCTGCGCGACGTGCCGCCGCGAATGCGGACGAAGAGGTTGTCGTAGAACTCGCCGTTGTAGAAGAGCGAGCAGCGTGTGCCGGTATCCGTCTCGGCCGCGGCAGGCGTGGCGACGAACCAGTGGAAGACAGGCAGGGCGGAGTTGATGGCGGGATTCGCGACGACGGTGCCGAAATACTGGTCCGAATCGAGCGGGTCATTGAACAACGGCGCGCGGCTCGTGCGGCCGAAGGCGTCCGTGGCGGTGACGGCGTAGCGAATCATCTGGCCGTTCGTGGATGCGCTCGCCGGGATGGTGCCGCCGAAAATGCCGTCGCCCGCGACACCATCGCCGTGCGCCCCGTCGTCGAGCATCGTCACGGCGACTTCGTTGGAGAACATCACGCGGTAACGCAGCGTGACATTCGTGACGGCGGCAAACGCCGGCGAGACGCGCGCGGTGACGACGAGGTTGTCGCCGTCGCTGGGAACGCTCGGTGAATGCGTCGTTTCCGAGATGATCGGCCCGAGAGCATCCACGCCGGGAAGATTTTCGCTGCCAGGCGTGGGCGTGGTGAAATAGACGAACGTGTTCGTGACGGTGACGGTGGAAAGCGCGTCGAGCGTGGGCGCGATGAAGAAGTCCGGATCGTCCGCAGCGAGGTTCAGCGCCTGGAACGCGAGCACGTTGGTCCCGGCGACGATCAAGTTCTCGAACTCGGCGAGGTTGAAGATCTCCGCGACTTCGCTCGCGGATTCCGGCGCGACGGCGGTGGCGGCGGAATTCCAGTTGAGCGTTTCGGGAGCATTGCGCCGCGCGACTTCCTGGCCGTTCAACCAGACGACAAATCCATCATCGTAACGCAGGCGCAGAATCCAGCGGCGGTAGAGCGCGGGATTTTCCACGACGAACGGAACACGGATGAACGCCGAGGCGTTGTTGCGGAACATCGCGTCCTTGAGATTGGTGGCGATGTCGGCTTCAAACGCGCCGCCAGCGGTGCCGAGCGATTGGATTTCCTGGGGCGACAACGCGCGGTTCCACACTGCGAGATCGTCGATCCTGCCGTGCCAGAAACTGTCCACGCTGGTACCGCCTCCGAAGACCTTCGCGCCGATGGCGAGCGTGGCGGAGGTGGGATTTGGTAGCGTGCCGGAGTACGGAGCCGAGGCGACTTGAATGCCGTTGCGATAGATCCGTTCGGTGTTCGCATCGAGCACGAAGGCGACGTGTTGCCAGGCGCCGAGCGGCAGTTGCGGAGTGCCTTCGCGCAGGCCGTAGTCGGTGTTGTTCTGGCGGATGTAATTGCTGAGATCGCCTCCGGTGTCCTGCAGGCCGAAGTGAAAGTGGCTGGCGTTTCCGCCCGGCCAGTTCTTCGCGACGGTCGCCCAGGTGGGACGCGAATCCGCCCAGACCCACGCGGCGACGGTGAGCGTAGTGGTGGACTTCGGGTAATTCGTGACGAGCACGTAATCGTTCAACGGCGCGCCGCGGAAATTCAACGCGCCGCCGTGCCGGCCGCGAACCCATTGCGTATCGTTGGTCGGGAAATTGCGCAGCCCGCCGGCATTGCCGAGGCCGGAGGAATCCGCCGCGGTTCGCCCGGTCGTCTCGTCGAACTTCCAGTAACCGGCGAGGTTGTTCGTGAGGCGCAGTTCACTGATGGAGCCGGCGGCGAACCCTACACCGCCGGTCGCCGTGATCCACGTCGTGTCGTTGAAGGAAGGCAGAATCCAGTTCGTTCCCAGGCTCCCGTCGGCGGGGACGAATACGCGACTGCCGGCGTTGGTGGACACGAAGACGTTCAGGCGCGCGCCGCTGTCGATGCCGTAGGAGACATCGCTGACCTGGGGCGGAAACGTCGGGGCGTATTGGGAAACAATCGTCGTCCCGTCAGCGCCGACGAGCGCGAGGTATTCGCCGCCGCCGGAGAGCCGGAAGTTGGTGTGCAGCGGCGCGCCGGGAGTGCGACGGTTCTTGCCCGAGGCGAAAACGACGAGATGCGCGCCCGACTGGAGATTCGTTGCCGGGAACTGCCATTGCGTCAGGCTGGCCGCGCTGTCCGTGAGCGACCAGCCAAGGAGATTCACGGTAGCCGGTCCGGTGTTGTGCAGTTCAATCCAATCGGAGAACTCGCCGTCCTCGTCGGCCAGCGTGCGGCTGTTGCTGGCCATGAATTCGGAGATGAGGACTTCACCGCGGGCAACCAGGCAAGCGGCGCATGTGAGCAGTCCAAGCAGGCGGAAGAACGACACGGTTTTCATGGGGAATTTGAACTGGCGGGATGCTGGCCGAAATCAGCGCGTGTGACGAGCAGGAATTCACGTTGGAGGGGACGCATCATTTGGGCGTGTTGCCCAAACACGCGGACCGCGACCGGTCTCCGGTCGCAGCGGGTGAAGCGCACCGGGCACCGTTGAAGTTTGCATGCCCTGCCGTCCGGGCGACGCGCTGCGAGCCGGGACGGCTCGCGCTCCGATGTTGTAACGACATTTGCGCAACA
>JBDHQG010000642.1:0-3009 GCA_039806925.1 Limisphaerales bacterium | reverse complement strand
GCGCCGAGTAGACGCAGGCCGAAACATCATTGCCCCACGCCATGCGCCCGGCGAAGGAAGCCAAAACAAAGCCGGCGAAACCGCCCCGTTCGCCGGGCTGGCGCATGTTCTTCACCACCTTCAAGTGGTGCCGCATTTCCATCCTGCTCTTCGTCCTCGTGGTCATCATCCTCGGCCTCTTCCTGAACCACGTCGGCCTGCCGGAATGGATCGAACGCCGCGTCGAGGGCCAGTTCCGGAAGAACGGCTGGGAGATGAAGTTCAGCCGGCTTCGCCTGCGCTGGTATCACGGCATCGTGGCCGAGGAGCTCCAGCTCCAGCGCACCAACGCGCTGGCCGGGCCCAGCCTGTTCCTGCAGGCCGCCGAGTTCCGCCTGAACTGGAAGGCGCTGCGGCACTTCGACCTCGAAGCCGACAGCGTCCTGCTCAAGGGCGGACGCCTCTTCTGGCCGTTCGTCGCCACCAACCGTCCCCGCCGCACCCTCACGCTCAATGATCTGGGCGGCGAACTGGCCTTCCAGCGCAACGACCAGTGGGAGTTGAAATACATCGAGGCCGACCTGTTGAACACCCACGTCCGGATTCGCGGCGACATCACCAACGCGACGCTCATCCGCGAATGGCGCCTGCCCGGCGCGCCCTCCATGGCGCCATCCACCCCCGCCGACCGCTGGAACATGCTGCTCGGTGAGGCCGAGAAAGTGCGCTTCACCGGACGGCCCGAGCTGAATGTCATTTTTCACGGCGACGCGGCGGATTGGAGATCCTTCGACACCAGGCTCAAGTTCACCGCCACCGCCGTGGATTCGCCGTGGGCCAGCGGCACCAACGTGAACGTGTCGATCGAACTTCTTCCGCCACCGCTGACAAACGAGCCGGTCCGGATCGATCTCAAGGCCGGCGCGCAGAACGCCGTCACGCCGTGGGCCGCCGCCACCAACCTCGACCTCAAGCTCGTCTTCGAGCCGCCGCAGACGCGCGCGTATCCCACCAACTTCCTGCTGCTCGTCGATCTGCTCGGCGCGACCACGCCCTGGGGCAACGCCGGGCACGTCTTCACGGAGCTCCGTTCCCATCCATCCCCGACCAATCAGACGCTCAAGGAAACGCGCGCCGACGTGACCGTCGAAAAATTCTCCGGCCAGGAATCCGCCGCCAGCCGCGCGCGCATCACCGCCACGCTCTCGCATCCGCATGATCGTTTCGTGCCCGCCACCGCGCGGACGATGTGGACTTTCCACGATCTCGAGACGCCCGCCGCCACGTCGCAATGGATTCGCGTGAACACCACGCTCGCCCTACCGGAACAAAAGGAACTGCGGCTGGCGGCGACGAACCTCGCGTGGTTCGAGCGCATCGCCAACCTGCCGTTCACGGCCGGCGTCGCCGCCGGCAACACCGCGATCGCGCAGCTGCTGCTGCCGTCCGTGGACCTCCAGGCCCGGTGGCAGTTCCCGGAACTCCGGCTCGAATCCGGCGGCCGGATGGAAACCGACACCGCCGCGGCGCAGTTCTCGTTGAACACCGATTCCCGCGAAGTCCTGTTCAGCGTGCGCGGCTCCATGGATCACCGGCGCGCGGCCAATTTGATCAGCACCAACGCCGGCGCGTGGATCGGGAGCCTCTCCTTCGCCGCGCCGCCCACGAACGTCCTCGAAGGCCGCTTCGTCCTGCCATCGCTCACCCACAGCGCCATCGCCTGGCGGCGCGACGTGCTGCCGACGCTGTCGCTTGCCGGCCGTTTCGAGACGCCTTCAGGCGCCTTCCGCGGCGTGCCATTCGACTCGATCCAGGTTCCCGTCACGCTCACCAATTCCCTGTGGCGAACCCCCGGCATCAGCCTCGCGCAGGGCGGCGGCGCCATTCGCATCACCGGAACGAGCGACCAGTCCACCGGGCAGTTCCACCTCGATGTCGCCAGCGATTTCGATCTGCTCACGCTCCGATCCGCGATGCCGCCGGCGGCCCTTGGCTACTTCGACTGGTTCTCGTGGTCCGCCCCGCCGCACCTCAATGCCGAGTTGAACGGGCACTGGACCAACCTCGCCGCGCTCGGGGCCGCCGGCACCGTGGCGTTCACCAACACCACCTTCCGCGAGCAGCATGTCAACTCCGCCACCGCGCGGTTCGCTTACACGAACCAGCTGCTCTCCATCCTCGAGCCGTTCGTCCGGCGCAAGGGGGAATGGGGCGCGGCGGACGGCATCGGCCTGGACCTCGCGCTCGAACGGCTCTACCTGACCAACGCCGTCGGCAAGATGGCCCCGCGCGTCATCACGCGCGCGATTGGCCCGCGGATCGACAATGTCGTCGCGCCGTACGTTTTCGAGGGATCGCCAGACGCGAAAACGCATGGCGTCTTCGCGCTGAAACCCGGCGACAACAGCCACGATGTCCGGTTCGAGGTGGATGGCGGGCCGTTCCACTGGGAGCGGTTCCACTTCGAGAAGGCGAAGGCGGTCTTGCTCTGGAAAGGAGACACGCTGATGATCACCAACGCCTCCGGCCGCTGGCACGGCGCGGCCGTCGAAGGCTCCGCGTTCTTCGATTTCGACCGGACGACTCCGGACAACGTGTTTGCGTTCCAGGCCCGGCTGGAGGACGGCGATCTCCGGAAGATTCTCAAAGATCTCCAGCCCGACCGCAAAGGGAAGGTCGAGGGCCGGGTCGATGGCGAGCTGAACATCACCCGCGCCAACACCGCGGACTGGAAAAGCTGGCAGGGCCACGGCTTCGCCCACATGACCAACGGCCTGCTCTGGGACATCCCGCTCTTCGGCGTGTTCTCACCCATCCTCAATGCCGTGCTGCCCGGCGCCGGCCTCGGCAACAGCCGCGCGCGCGACGCCGGCATGAATTACACGATCTCGAACAGCGTGATTCACACGAAGGATTTGGAAATCCGCGCGACGGCCATGCGGATGAACTACAAGGGCACGGTGGATTTTGACCAAAAGGTGGAGGGAAGAATGGAGGCGGAGCTGTTGCGGGATTTTCGGGCCTCCGGCT